>CAYWMH010000052.1:0-11755 GCA_964459315.1 uncultured Verrucomicrobiota bacterium | reverse complement strand
CGAGAATGTCCGGCTTGGCCTGTTTGCCATCCTGGCCCAGCACCGGCTCGCCGGTCAGCGGGTGGGTCAGCGGCGCCAGTTCGTTGAAGTCGTCGTCCTCCTCCGTCTCCGTGCAGACGACAATCTGCCCATTCCAGAGATACACGCTTCCGCCCCTGTAATTCTCGAGGAACGCCTCGAGGCGCGAGTCGCCGCTTTTGGCCAAGTCGAACAGCACCTGCTTGCGCGAGGCGGCATCGTCACCGGCGAGCTTGGCCATCTGCTCCAGCAGCGCAGTGTCGTTGCCGGTGTTGGCAGAAGAATCGGCCGCCGCAACGGGCTGACTGAGCATCCAACCGGTTGCGACGGCCATGAAAAAGGCCAAGCTATGTCTCATTCCGTCTCAGGAGGAACTGCTTGAAACCAAGCCAGCCAAGACAGTTCTGCAGGCGGGCCGAATCATCGACCTATAGAGCGTGACCAAGAACCCAGACCCGCCCGCAAACCGTCAAAACGGTGCATTATCCTTTCTTTTTCGGCCCGCCGGTTGGCTTGGGATAATTGCCATCCGGGTGCAGGTAGCGGCTGTACGAGTCTGGCGACACAAGGCCGTCGCTCTCCCACACGATCTTGAACTGGCCGTTCTTCAGGATCTCGCCCACGTACACCGGCTTAAGGGTGTGCTGGTTCGAGTCGTGCATGCGCTTCTTGCCGCCCGGGGCGTCGAACTCCAGCCCGTAGACCGCCTGCCGAACCTTGTCCACGTCGAATGTGCCAGCCTTTTCCACAGCCGCCTTCCAGACGTACACGCCGAAGTAGGCCGCCTCGATCGGATCGTCGGTCACGCGCTTCGAGCCGCCCGGAAGGTTGTTTCTCTTGCAGTAGCTCTTGAAGGCGCGCACGAAGTTGCGGTTCTCCCGCGTCTTCACGCTCTGGAAATAATTCCAGGCGGCCAGGTGACCGACCAGCGGTGGGACGTCCATCGCGCGCAGCTCGTCCTCCGCGACTGAGAAGGCCATGATCGGGCAGTCGTCCGACGACAGACCCTGGTTGGCAAACTCCTTGTAGAACGGCACATTGCTGTCGCCGTTGATTGTGGAGAGTACGCAAGCGTTGCCGCTGGCGGCGAATCTTTTAATCTTGCCGACGATCGTCTGGTAATCCTGATGGTGGAACGGCGTGTATTCCTCGACGATGTTTGCCTCCGGCACGCCCTTGGTCAGCAGGAATGCCTTGAGTACCTTGTTCGCCGTACGCGGGAAGACGTAATCAGTGCCAAGGAGGTAGAACTTTTTCATGCCCAGCTCGCCCATCATGTATTCCGCGGCCGGGATGAGCTGCTGATTCGGTGACGCCGCCGTGTAGAACACGTTCAACGACTGCTCCTCGCCCTCATACTGAACGGGGTAAAACAGCAACTGGTTGTACTCCTCAAACACTGGCAGGCACGACTTGCGGCTCACCGAGGTCCAGCAGCCGAACGTGACCGCGACCTTGTGCTGATTAATCAGCTCCTTCGCCTTCTCGGCAAAGAGCGGCCAGTCGGAGGCGGGATCGACCACGACCGGCTCGATTTTTTTGCCGAGCACACCGCCCTTCTTGTTGATCTCCTCGGCCGCCATCAGGACCACATCCTTCAGCGACGTTTCCGAGATGGCCATCGTACCGCTGAGAGAATGCAACACGCCGATCTTGACCGTGTCGGCCGCTTGGCCAAGCGGGTTGGCCAAGCCGAACACGCCGGCCAGAGACAATATACCTATTGTTTTTATGTACTTTTTCATAAGCTTTTTTTAGCTGTTTAGAATTAGAACGAGTAAAGCACCCTTGCCGCGAGCAGATCCTCATCCCCGCCGCCGACATCATAGTCGCGATGGCGATATTCAGTGATGACGGACACGCTGTCCGAGATCACGAAGCGAGGGCTGATGGTGAACTCATCGATCTCGGCCCAGTCAGCATCAACATGGGCATACCGCAGGGTGGCGTTAAACATGTCCGTAAAGGCGTAGTTGCCCATCAGCATGTAGGCGTCGCCATCGTCGCCATCTGCCTCGAAATCCTGTAGCGAACTGTATTCAGCCGCCACCGTGAGAGCATCGACGGTGTAGCCGGCCCACAGGTTAAGCATCGACTTGTCACGACTGCCGGCGTCGCTTTCCACATCTCCGGTGGCATAGCCTAACTTGATGGTCAAACCCTCTACCGGCGATGTGAACACCTGAACCTCGTAACCTAGGTTGTCAGGATCGGTGCCGCTTGAGTCCCATGTGTCAGCCACTGCTGAGGCATAGACTCCAAACGCATCCCCACTGTACATGCCGGCCAGACCTGTGTGGTGGCCCGGATAAACTGTACTCGCTGCAGCCGAGTATTGGTATAGGCCATTCACGTCGAACGACTCGTAGCCGATGCAACTCAAGAACTTGCCCGCCTTGAGACTGACCTGGTCGGACAACGAAAAGCCGACGAATGCCTGCTCGAGGTCCACCCCGCCACTCGAGTCAGTGTAGTTCAGGTCTACCTGTGCGTTGATGGAATCTCCGCCATAAAGCAGGTCCACCTCGAACTCGCCAATCTCGGCCGTGCTCTCGGCGTCGCCACCATCCACATCAGACCGCTGGGCCGATACATCCAGAAAGCCTTGTAGTGAAAGACCTTCCGCCAACTCGATCTCCGCCTGGGCCGTGACCGATGCAACTGCTGCCATCGCAACGGCAGCCCGTGTTAGTTTTTTGTTATTTCGTATTTTCATCATTCAAAAACCCGAGCCAAACGGCAGTCCCGTGCGACCCTATGGATTGTTCAATTCTGTCCCGGAGGAAACAAAGCACCCCTGTCAGGGAAACCACCACGGCCTTTAGCACCCGGGATGCCATCCTCCCCAAACCACCGCGCCCGGAGATCGAGCCGGCCACGTTTTGACACTGAAAATAAGGCTTTTTTCGTGTTCAGTCGATTTCGCCTAGATGCCACATGGGGTTGGCACTTGGCTTATTATTGGCAGCAGTAATGACTAAAATATTTCAATCTGGCTATATTTATCCAGCAGCAAACCGAAGTGCCGCTTGGCCAAGCGCTTGGCCAGCCATCACGATCCAAAATACTCTTTCAACCCGGCGGCGGGCCGGATAGGTTTGCCCGACTTCGAACCATCAACCAACATGAAGACGACTCGACGCTGTTTTATGTGGAACTGCGGACTGCTGGCAGGAGCCGCCGTGGCGATGCCGCCGGCGCTTGGCCAAGCGGGGGGCAAGAGGAAGAGGATCGCCTTTCTTGGAACGGAGGTGCGAACGCACTCGCATTCGCAGCATTTTCTCGACCGGTTGGCGCTTGGCTACGGCTGGCGCGGCGGTTGGCAGGAACCGCGAACGGACATTGCCTCCGTCTACATCGACCAGTTTCCGGAGAATGGCGACCTCGCTCGTGACCGGGTGAAACGTTACGGACTGAAGCTTTACCCGAGCATCGAGGAGGCGCTGACTCTGGGCACTGGCAAACTGGCGGTGGACGGCGTCGTGATCATCGCTGAGCATGGCAAGTATCCGCGCAACGAGAAGGGGCAGACGCTTTATCCCCGTTACGAGTGGTTCAAGGAATGCGTGAAGGTGTTCGAGAAAAGTGGACGTGGTGTGCCGGTGTTCAACGACAAGCACCTGTCGACGACGTGGGCGCGCTGCAAGGAGATGGTGGACGATGCCAAGCGGTTGAAGTTTCCTTTTTTTGCCGGCTCGTCGTTGCCGGTCACGCGCCGGATGCCGTCGATCGACATGCCGCACAACGTTCCGTTGAAGGAGAGCGTTTGCGTGGCCTACGGCGGGGTGGACAGTTACGACATCCACGCGCTGGAGACCGCGCAATGCATGTCCGAGCGGCGGCGCGGCGGTGAGGTTGGCATCCGGCAGGTGCACGCGATACGCGGTGTGAAAGTATGGGAGCGCCTCTCCGAGGATCGCCATACGGACACGCGGCGCCTGGTTGTCTCGGCACTCACACGCAGTCACAATCTGCCAGTTGAGGGTGGCTATTACACCGGCAAGATCACTTACGAGTGGGCGCGCAGGACGTTCCCGAATCCGGTCGCCTATTTCATCGACCACAACGACGGCTTCCGCACGACGATGATGCTGACGAGCATTCGCGACTTCAACTACGCCGGGTTGCGCGCTGACAACGGAGAGATTGTCTCGACGCAAATGTATTTGCCGATGCCGACACACGGCTCATCGACGGCGGACTTTTTTCATCCGCTCTGCCGTCACATCGAGGATGCGGTGATCACCGGCAAGGTTCCGTACCCGGCCGAACGCACTTTGCTGACGTCGGGGATGACGCTGGCTGGTGTGGAGTCGTTGCACCGCGGGCAGGTGCCAATCAAGACTCCGCAAATGGATGTCCGATACTCAGTCGGGCCGCAATCGACTTACTGGCTCGATTAAGCAGCCGCGGTAATGTCATCCCGAATCGGCGTAGGCGGTATCTTTATCGAGTGCAACCACTTCACGGCGCAGATTGCTGGCCGTAAGGCGTTTGAGCGCTCGGAAAGGCTTGCCGGAGATGCGTTGTTGGCCAAGGACACCGGCGTGCTTGGGGGGATGATGTCGGTACTGCGAGCCGGCGGTTTTGAGCCGGTGCCGTTGTTTTATGCCAGCGCCTGCCCAAGTGGGGCGATCGAGGCCGAAGTCTACGACGAGCTGAAAAACGAGCTGTTGCTCCCATTGACTGATGCCGGCGAACTTGATGGTATACTGCTCTGCCTTCACGGCGCGGGGGCGGCGGTGAACGCACCTGATCTGGAGGGCGACCTCGCGGGAACCGTTCGGCAGAGAGTGGGGGAACAGATGCCAATCGTCGGCACGCTGGATTTGCACGCCCATGTGACTGAGGAGATGCTCACGCAAACGGATGCGTTGGTGGCTTGGGAAACGTACCCGCACGTGGACGCTTTTGAGACCGGTGAGCGCGGGGCGCAGGCGATGATCGATATATTGGCCGGCAAACTGAAGCCGGTGATGGCCATGGCCAAGGTGCCGGTGCTTGTTAGTGCGATTCATGGCCAGACAAAACCGCCTGGGCCTTTCGCCGAGGTGATGTTGGAGGCCAAGCAGCTCGAGTGTTCTGGGCCGATCTATTCGGTGAACCCGATTTTGATCCATCCCTACCTGAACACGCCGGGAATGGGTGGCGGCGTGTTGGTGGTGGCCAACGACGACGAATACGGGGCGGTCACCTTGGCCAAGCGCTTGGCCAAGCGCTATTGGGAGAATCGCAGTAGGTTGCAGCCGGAGACAATTTTCCCCGGCGATGCCGTGCAGCGCGGGCTTCAGATTGAGGGTGGCCCGGTGCTATTGGTGGAGACGGCGGACTGCTGCGGCGGAGGCGCCACGGGCGACAGCGTGCACACGCTTCGAGCCCTGTTGGCAGAGGCACCTGAACAAGTGGCGATTGTTCCCGTGGTCGATCCCCGTGCGGCACAGGAGGCGCACTCGGCCGGGCTTGGCCAAGCGGTTCGATTGCGGCTGGGGCACCAACTCGATTCGCAATGGGGCGAACCGGTCGAGGTGGAGGGGGTTGTTGAGAAGTTGAGCGACGGCGCGTTTCTTTACCGTGGTGGCATCTGGGACGGCCGAGCCGGGGATATGGGGCCAACCGCCGTGGTCGCTGTTGGTATGATCCAGATTGTCATCAGCACCAACGCGACCTACGACTGGATGACGGAGCAGTTTGACCTGCTTGGCCTGAACCCGGCGGGCTGCAAATTTGTTGTCGTGAAAAACCCGATGAATTACCAGCAGGCTTATGCAGGAGTGATGAAGGCGGCGTTCGTGCTCGATACGCCCGGTCCGACTCCGGCGAACACAAACGCCCTGCCGTACGCCGCGATGACGAACGATTGGTTTCCGGCAACCCCGGACTTGGAGGTTGAGGAACCGGAGGTCATTGTTTCGCGGCGGCGCGGTTGTTGACCTTGAAAAAACCGGCGTTCGGGGCTATCCAACCGGTGTGGACCGCACTTTAACATTACTTGCCTCGGCGTTCGCGTTGGCGACCGGGCATTCGGTTTTGCTGGCGGAGGAAAAGCCGGTGGATTTTGCTCGCGAGATTCTGCCGGTGCTTTCCGATAAATGCTTCGTCTGCCATGGGCCGGACGTGAAGAAAAAAGACCTCGTTCGGCTCGACTCATTTGAGGGGGCAACGCGCGATTTGGGTGACTACAAGGCCATCAATCCCGAGGCGCTCGCGGAGAGCGAGATCATCGCCCGCATCAATGATGCAGACGATCCCATGCCGCCGGAGGATGCTGAAAAACAGCTCACCGCAGACGAGCGTGCGTTGATCGAGCGCTGGATCAAGCAGGGCGGGGAGTATGCCAAGCACTGGGCGTTTGTGCCTCCGGTGAAGCCGGTCCCGCCCAGCAAGGGGCACCCGATCGATGCCTTCGTTAAACAACAGTTTCCGGAGGGCACCGGGTTTGCGCCTGCTGCGGACAGATCCACCTTGGCGCGTCGAGTGGCGCTGGTGTTGACCGGCCTGCCGCCGGAGCCCGAGTTGCTGGAATCCTACCTGAACGACGATGACACCAACGCCTACGAGCGGTTGGTCGAACAGCTATTGGCTGATCCCCGGTACGGGGAACATCAGGCGCGGTACTGGCTCGATGCCGTTCGTTACGGCGACACGCACGGGCTGCATCTGGACAACAAGCGTGGCATTTACCCGTACCGCGACTGGGTGGTGCGAGCGTTGAACAACAATATGCCGCTGGATCAGTTCATCGAGTGGCAACTCGCGGGCGATCTTCACCCGAACCCGACCACCGAGCAGTTGATCGCAACTGGTTACGTGCGGATGAATCCCTCCACCGCGGAGGGTGGCGTGATCCCGGCTGAGTTTCAGGCCAAGAACAACTTCGACCGCACTGAGACGCTGGGCACGGTGTTCCTTGGCATGACGATGATATGTTCGCGATGCCACACGCACAAATACGATCCAATCACGCAGACTGAATATTACGAGTTGATGGCGTTTTTCAACAGCACCGCCGAGGGGCCGCTCGACGGGAACAAGTACGAGTACGCGCCGGTCATCAAGGTGCCCCGCGACCAGTCGTCCTGGAACGAATGGCAGCGACTGCAGTCCGAGCGCGACTTGTTGCTGGCTGAGGCGGCGGTGACGTTTCAAGATCCGCAGGGCATTGCGTCCGAGGCCAGGGAGAAGTGGGACAAGGCCGACACCGGCGCGCGCTTGGCCATGGGCGTCGATGAAAACGGGCCGTGGAAAAAGGCCGGCCTGAAGATTCACGAGACGGCCAGGCGCTTGGCCAAGCGCATCGGCGATGCGGAGAAAGCATTCACCACCACACTCGTGGCGAAGGAACTTGGCAAGCCGCGTGAAACCAAGCTGTTGCAGCGCGGTGAGTACAATCTTCCGACCGGCGTCCCGTTGCAGCCCGGTGTCCTTGGCGTGATGGGCAGTCTGCCGAAGGGCGCGAGCCGGAACCGGCTCGGCTTGGCCAAGTGGCTGACCGGCCGCGATCAGCCGGTGGTGGCCCGCGTGTTGGTGAACCGGATTTGGCAGCGTGTGTTTGGCGAGGGACTCGTCCGTACACCGGAGGATTTCGGTCTGCAGGGGCAGCAACCCACCCACCCGGAGTTGCTCGATTGGCTTGCGATGGAACTGCACGACAGCAACTGGGACCTGAAACACATGCTTCGATTGATGGTCCGCAGCGAGACGTTTCGGCAAAGCTCCGCGCTTCGACCCGCCTTGAACGACCCGGAAAACAAGCTCTTTGCCCGCGGCCCGCGTTATCGGCTCGACGCCGAGGTGTTGCGGGACATCGCGCTTTGGGCCAGCGAACTGCTGGATCCGCACATGGGCGGTGAAGGGGTGAAGCCGTACCAGCCGGGCGGAATGTGGAAGGCGTTGTCGCACCCGGCCAGCAATACGAAGAATTACAAGGCGGACACCGGCAGGATGGTCTACCGCCGGAGCCTCTACGTTTACTGGAAACGTACGAGTCCCCACCCGATGATGACGTTGTTTGACGCCCCCAACCGCGAGTCGAGCTGCGTCAAGCGTTCCCGGACCAACACGCCGCTGCAATCCCTTGGACTGCTCAACGAAACCCAGCGGGTGGAGATGGCACGAATGTTCGCTGAGCGGTTGCTCAAGGAACGGGCGACCGACGATCAGCGGCTGGACCTGTTGTTCACGCTGCTCGCCTGTCGCGAGCCAAGCGCGGCCGAGCGCGATGCCTGCAACCAACTGCTCACCACGATGCGCAAGCGCTACGCCGCAGCCGAAAAGGATGCGAACGAACTGCTCAATACCGGCGAGGTGCCGCGAGATGAAACCTTGAACGCAACCGACCACGCCGCCTGGACCCAGTTGACCGCCACGGCATTGGCAAGCGACCTGGCCTTGATGCTATTTTAAAATGAATCCGATACGCGAATCTGACTTGATGATGACGCGCCGGCAGTTGTTCGGGCGCGCCGCGCTTGGCCTGGGCACGGCGGCCTTGGCCAACGTGCTCGGCCCGGACTTGCTGGCCAATTCCGGGGGGCAAGCACCCGGCAGCCACTTTGCGCCTAAGGCCAAGCGGGTGATTTATCTGTTTATGAGCGGCGGGCCAAGTCACCACGACCTTTGGGATTACAAGCCGAAGATGCGCGAAATGTTCGGCAAGGATTTGCCGGAGCACGTCCGCGATGGGCAGCGAATCACCGGCATGACTGCCGGCCAAAAGACGCTCCCGGTCTGCCCAAGCAAGTACACTTTCACCAAGCATCAAAACAACGACCGCGGTCTGTGGGTCAGTGAACTGCTGCCGTATACGGCCAAGGTGGCCAAGGAACTGGCGGTGGTCTACAGCACGTTCACCGAGGCGATCAACCATGACCCGGCGATCACGTATATCCAGACCGGCAGCCAGATTCCCGGCCGGCCAAGCCTCGGCGCCTGGCTGAGTTACGGGTTGGGGCGGATGAACGAGAATCTGCCCGGCTACGTCGTCATGCACGCTCGTTCTAAATTTCCCGAACAGAGTTTGTTCGGTCGCTTGTGGGGAACCGGGTTCATGCCGTCCGAGCACCAGGGTGTGTTGCTGCGCAGCGAGGGCGATGCGGTGTTGTACCTGAAAAACCCGGCCGGCGTCTCAAGCAAGGATCGTCGTGCGCAACTCAACACGCTCGCGGCGTTGAACCAGCAGCAATACCGAGAGTTCGCCGATCCGGAAATTCTAGCGCGGATTAAGCAACACGAGTTGGCCTATCGTATGCAGACCTCCGTGCCGGAGTTGATGGATCTCTCCGGCGAGAGCGACGCGACGTTCGGGCTTTACGGCGAAGAGGCGCGCCAGGCCGGCAGCTTCGCGGCGTGCTGTCTCAACGCCCGCCGTCTGGCCGAGCGGGGCGTGCGGAACATCCAAATTTTCCACCGCGGATGGGATGCCCACGGCAGCCTGCCCAAGGAACACGAGTCGCAATGCAAGGACATCGACCAGGGCTGCTATGCGTTGATCAAGGATCTCAAGCAGCGTGGCATGCGCGACGAGACGCTCGTGGTGTGGGGTGGTGAATTCGGCCGAACCGCCTACTGCCAGGGCAAGCTGACCAATGAAAACTACGGACGCGACCATCACCCGCGCTGCTTCACCACCTGGATGGCGGGCGGCGGCGTCAAGCCCGGTATCACCTACGGGCGCACGGATGATTACGCCTACAATATTGCCGACGCGGACGGCAACGCGATCAAGCCGACCAAAGACAAGTGGACACCCGGCACGATGCACATCCACGACCTCAACGCCACGCTGCTACATCTGCTCGGCATCAACCACGAACGGTTGACATACAGGTATCAGGGGCGCGACTTCAGGTTGACCGACGTTCACGGCCACGTCATCAAAGATCTCGTCGCATGACCCAGCCGCACCCCCCGACCGCCTTTTCGCCGCCTGACCGTCTCCTGCTTGGCCCCGGGCCAAGCAACGCCGCGCCCGCCGTGCTCGACGCCATGCAACGTCCACTCGTCGGCCACCTCGACCCGGCGTTCATCGGCATGATGGAGGAAATCAAGTCGATGCTCCGGCACGTGTTCCAGACCGAGAACGAGATGACGCTGCCGGTCAGCGCCACCGGCAGCGCCGGGATGGAGGCCTGTTTCGTCAACCTGCTCGAACGAGGTGACGAGGTGGTCATCGGCGTCAACGGCGTGTTCGGCACGCGCATGTGCGACGTCGCTGAGCGTTGCGGCGCCACCGTCACCAAGGTCGAGGCCGAATGGGGCACGATTATCGAGCCGTCGGCCCTGGCCGCCGCGCTGGACGGACGCCAGCCCAAGCTCGTCGCTGTCGTGCACGCCGAGACGTCCACCGGGGCGCTCACGCCGGTCAAGGAACTGTCGCGCCTGGCCCACGACGCCGGGGCGTTGTTCCTGCTCGACGCCGTGACCTCGCTCGGCGGCTGCCCGGTGGCGATCGACGACTGGCAGGTCGATGCCGTCTATAGCGGCACCCAAAAATGCCTGAGCTGCCCGCCCGGCCTCGCGCCGATTTCATTTAGCCCGCGCGCGATGG
The DNA here is from genome assembly GCA_964459315.1 of uncultured Verrucomicrobiota bacterium. GTDB lineage: Bacteria > Verrucomicrobiota > Verrucomicrobiia > Limisphaerales > UBA1096 > UBA1096. The sequence goes on along the minus strand of CAYWMH010000052.1, from coordinate 1,191 downwards.
AGGTCATCACCGGGCGCAAAACCAAGGTGCAAAGCTGGTATCTCGACATGAATTTCCTCGCCAGCTACTGGGGTTCGGAGCGCGTCTACCATCACACCGCGCCGATCTCGATGAACTACGGCCTGCACGAGGCGCTGCGGCTGGTCGTCGAGGAGGGACTGGAGGCGCGCTGGGCACGGCACCGGCAGGCGCACGAGTCGCTCAAGGCCGGCTTGGCCAAGCTCGGCCTCTCGATCACCTCGCAGGAGGGGCATCAGCTTTGGCAACTCAACGCCGTCGGCGTGCCGGACGGCGCGGACGCGGCCGGCGTACGCGGTCGGCTGCTCAGCGACTTTGGCATCGAGGTCGGCCCCGGCCTTGGCCCGATGAAGGGGAAAATCTGGCGCGTTGGCCTCATGGGCCACAATGCCACAACGGCCAACGTCGAACGCTTCCTCGACGCGCTTGGCCAATGCCTAGGGTAAAGTCCCCTGCTTGGCCAAGTGGAACTTCAGTGCATCTCGACGGCGCAGGTGCCAAGGCCGCCCCGGTAGTAGTTAAACTGCACGTTGGGGTGATCGGCGAGCAGCGACATCGGGACGGCTGAGTCGGCGACGCCCTTGGAAATCATCAACGCCGTGAGCCGTTGGCCAAGCGGGTTGTCGTGCGTGCCGGCGTGCCAGATGCTGACCTTCTCCGCCTGCCACGTCTCGACCGGGCCGACCGTGACCGCGCGCTGCGGCACCATGCTGATGTTGCCGCCACCGGAGGTGCGGGCGTTTTGCGCGAGGGTGATCGGGTGCAGTTCGACGATGCGCGTGGCCAGTTTGCGGTACTCCTCCGGCGACGGCGGCGCGTCGGCGTAATCGCCCTCGCGGCGAAGCGGGTCGTTGAATGCCCAATGCTTGATGTCTCCCTGGCCACCCTGCATCACTGCGCAGCGCACGCCGTCCCAACTCGCTCGGAACGCCTCCGTGTCGGCGGTGGGGAAGTGCAGATTAGGCTCCGGCATCGCGAGGGTGGAGTCGATGCGGTCGAAGCACAGCTCGCGGTCGGCGCGCTCGAAGGAGAGCGGGTGGTCGGTCGGCACGGCGCGGCCGTCGTCGCCGATCCATTCGTCCATGCCCCAGAAATGGGCGTGCCGCAGCGCTTGGCCACGCTCGTTGACGAGCCGGGCGACGCGCGGTAACTGCTCGGTCGGGCCGCTCGGGC
>CAYWMH010000051.1:636-11756 GCA_964459315.1 uncultured Verrucomicrobiota bacterium | reverse complement strand
TGTGATGGTGGTGGGCTCGTGATATCGGACATTTTCACACGCGGCGGATACTGTGCCCCTTGCACCCAGGATATCTCGGCGTACACACCACCTATATGACCACTCATTGAATAACTACGAACCGGATAGTAACCACTATTGCCTTGGCCCAACTTCGGCTGGGACGGGCATTTGTATATTCCTAAAGAATCATTATACTTAAACAACTTTCCTTGTTCAAGGTGCCTCGTATCCTGAGCATGAGCTTTGTTTCGCATATTATACGCGGGATCAATCCAGGAGCTCTTGTTCCCGCCTCTTATGGAATTACTCACCAAATAATCATCGTTGTCACCGGCATACATTACCCAACATAAGGTCAATTGCTTGGTATTGTTCAGGCAGTAGGCGCCCTGCCCCTTGGCCTTCGCCTTGGCCAAGGCCGGCAGCAACAATGCCGCCAGGATGGCGATAATGGCGATGACCACCAGTAACTCGATTAACGTGAAGGCGTATCGCTTGGTCGTGCTTGGGGTGTTCATTGCGATAGGTAGTTTTGATTCAAATCAAAGTTCAAGCGCTTGGCCAAGCGCATCAAGGCAAAGGCTTTTTGCACTTGGAACAGACGGGGCGACCATCCGCCATCTGTCCGGCTTGAACGTAAAAACAACCGTTCAATGGGCATTTAAGGCCATCCTTCAGACGACCTCTTTTGCACATAGGGCAAACCATCGGCTGGCCCATCTGGCTCGGGTTGTCGTCGTAAAACCGGCCGCGTGTCTCGGGGTCGATCAACTGCATCTCCCCGCAGGCATTGCATTCGGTCCAGGTGCCGCCGTCGGGGAAGTCGGCGCTCTTTCCCGACGAGATAACAGATTTAACAATGAAGCCCCCGCAAAGAACGATCGCAGCGATGGAAAGCCCCACTTTGGCCATGTCCTTCATCTGCGGCTTACCACCACTCCCGGTGCGGTTGGTTGTCGTTATTCCATCGCCTTAGCATGTTTGCAGCGTCAGGCTTGAATGCACCATTAGGCTTGCGGGCTACCAAATCCATCATCTTGTGGTACTCGGCATGTCCATCGGCCAACAGAATGTTGGACCCAAGGGTGTGCCGCATGCTGGGCCATTCCCGGGCGGGATTGTTGAAGTTTCCGCCGTCGCACGGATCGACTGCACAATCCCATGTCCCGTCCGCCTGTGTATCGGAGATGCAAACCATGTCCGAGGGCACGCGCACCGTGCTCTCGGGGATCAAGTCTTTCTCACCCGTTATATCCCCACCGAGACCCAGCGTGCGGCCTTTGACCCTCACAAACTCACGCACTCCCCAGCCGTTGTCTCCGTAGGCTAAATACGCGCCGCCGCCGGGGGAAAGGGTGAATCGAAACGCTGGACCCTTCTTCGTGGCATCCTTGCCCTTGTAATCCTTCCATCGGAACCGGGCGGCCCCATTGCCTTTTTTTGCCGGGCAGAAAAACAGTTCCGTGCTTTCCGCGTAACCGTAAAGCCGCCCCGGCCACGCAATGGCGTTATTGACCAGGTTTCCAGTGTACTTGGATTTGCCGATTCTGGCCCGGGCATCCCAGTGCCCCGGATAGTAGGCGTTATCGGACACGTACATTTGCAGGGCGATGCCCATTTGCTTCTCATTGTTCATGCAGAAGATCTGGTGTCCCTTGGCCTTGGCCTGTGCCAGGGCCGGAAGGAGCAAGGCCGCCAGGATGGCGATAATGGCGATCACCACCAGCAACTCGATCAGCGTGAACCCCCTGCGGCGGGACTCGCTTAAGAAATGGCAATTAAAATTGTCTGTGATCATAAGGCTTTATTGAAGGCAGTGTCGAAAGAGTGCCATCCGATGCGGGGTAATCAACTCCAAAAAGCGGTTTTTTTACTAGCCAAGCCTGACCGGCGGGTGCAGGCTCCAGCCGTACAGCAACCTTTAATCGCCATGGCAGACTTGAACTTTAACTGTCCACTGTGCGGGCAAAACCTGACGACAGACGAGAGCCTCTCCGGCTCGGAGATCGAATGCCCCTCCTGCAACAAGCCGATCCAAATCCCTGCGGCCGGCGATGAAAACGTACTGAAAGTGGAGTCGGAACCGCCCGCCGAGCCGGTAACCCAAGAACCGGAGCCCAAGAAACTGGCCGTGCCGGTGAACAAAGGAAGCACCGAGTTACTGCTGAAAAAGGAAAGTACAAAAAAAGAGGAGGAGATCTCAGGAGACGGCAAAATCCGTGTCAAGACCATCAAGCGTGGCGATTGCATCGAACTGGGCCAGGACAAGTTCGACGAGGCTGTCAACGAGTTTATAGAGAAGTTTACCCGAGAACAAATTATCAGCGTTCAGACGGTAAACTACGCTCACTTCGACGCCACTACGCAAAAGTACCTGGACGATTACGGTGCCTTGATCGTCTACGAGCGCTGATGCCGAGCGCTGCTAAAAAACGAACGGCGAGTTGAACAACCCGCACTCCGGGCAGCGTGATCGATCTACGTCATGGTCGTCCGTATAGACGTAGGCGCACACTTCACAGCGAAACACGTGATCTTCGGTCGGCTCCGGCTCGAAACGTTTGCGGCGAAACTCGTACAGAAGCACGAACACACCGAGCAGGCTGATCACGACCGCGAAGCAGAGAAAGATGAGTTGACCGGGGAACATCAGCTTGACGGCTTTGCCGGGGCCACGGTTCGCCAGTGGAACAACGCCTCGCCCCACTCCAGTACACTCGGCTGGTCGGGTCGATCGAACCGGGCGCGCTTGGCCGGCTCAAACCGGATGCCCCGGAGCAGGTCCACCGCACGGCGGTCGGCAGCGGCCTGTTGCGCGTCGTCCTTGGCCAAGCGCTCCGGCACCGTGGCCGAGACGACGTAGCCGTCCGTGTTCACACCGATCCGGACTTGCGTCCGCCGCAGTGCCTCGTCGTGCGGGAGCGCCGGGACGGACCCCGTGCGCACCAGCGGCCGCTTGGCCAGGCTCCCGAGGATTTCCAGTTCAGACGTTGCCCGCAGAGCCAACGGCGGTGGCGCCACCGCCGCCGGCTTGGCCAAGCGCTTGGCCGGGACGCCGGGCAGCACGGCCAAGTGCCCCGGCAACGCCTCTCGGAAGGCGGCCCCAAGCGTGGCCGGTTGGCTGTCGAGCAGGCGGGGAGTCTCGCTCCAGTCGATGAGTTGATGCTCCACGCCGGGGAACCGGCTCCAGGCAGTCCCGGAGAAACCGCGGCGGTTTGGGCGAGCGAACAGGGTCGGGTCACTGAACGCCGCCCCCGGGCCGGTGTCGGGCGTCAGCACGATCTCCGGCATCAAGCTCAGCGGCGCGTGGGGGGACGGCGTCACCGGCTCGAGAGGGTCGCTTCCCAACCAAAAAAGCACACTCAATTGTGCCACAAAAACGACCAGCACCCCGACACCCACCGCCCGGTTGGACCAGGCCTCGAGCGGCTTGTTTTTTGGCGGCGGGTCGCTCATGGCTCCGAGCGGGTTGGAGGATCGAATGGCCGGGAAAAGTCGGACGGGCGCGAAGCCAGAAGAACCCGACCTACCCCGATCTCCCCGGTGAGCGCGCAAAGCCGGACGATCAACCCGTGGGACACGTCCTTGTCCGCCTGAATCAGGAGCGAGATTTCTTTCGGTTCTTTCCCGCCCTGCTCGATGGCTTGAATGATTTTCGGACGCAGCAACTCCGTCCAGGGCATTTCCAGTTCCACCTGCTGCCCGGCCTTAAGCTGGTCGTCCAGCCGGGCGAGACGGCCGTTCACGCGCACCCGGCCCTGCTCCACAGAGTACCGGACAATATTGGGATCCAAGTCCGGCCTATTATTCACCAGCAAATCCTCAAGGGGCAACGTTTGCTCCTCCTCACTCACCTTCAGTGAGAAAACCTCGTTCCGCAGCGTGTCGCCGCGGAAGTAAATAATCCCGTTCGCGTCAACGGCCACCGCAAGTGACGGGTCACCCACGCTGGTTCGCTGCGAGGAGAGAGGCAGATTGATGTCCACCTCGATGCCCGGCTTGAACACGAGTGAGGTATGAAACAAAAGTAGCGGCAGCATCAAAAAAAACACCCCCACAAACGCGGCAACATCGAGCCGCCCGTGGATGGGTCGAATATCGCCGTGATGGTTCATTTGTCAGCCGGGAGGGAGGAAGTCTTGCGGGCCGATCGTGCCTTCGACGGACCGGACGGCTTGGACGGCGGCATTTCCACGGTAATGATGCTCAGTATCTCAGAGGAAATCCGGTCGATGTCCGCGCCCAAGTCATTCTTGCGGCCAACGAGGTAGTTAAAGGCAATGTAACACGGGATCGCGATGGCCAGGCCAAGCGCCATGCAAACCAGCCCCTCCCAGACACCGCCGGCCAGTGTCTTGGCCAACACCCAGTTGCCCTCCAGCTTTACGCCCTCAAAGATGCGCATGAATCCCAGCACCGTCCCCAGCAGGCCCAGCAGCGGCGCGATCTGCGCGATGGTGCCGAGCATGTTCAGCCGTTTTTCCAGCCGAGCCACCTCGACGCGCTTGTTGTCGTTGAGCAATTCTCGCAGCGCCTCCCGCGACAATTCGCGGTTCAGGATGGCCGCTTTGGTCATGCGCGCCACCGGGCCAGGTGTGGCATCGCAGATCGCCACCAACTCGACGACGTTGTAGTTATTCTTCAGATTGGCCCGAATCCCCGCGATGAACTCGGTGGTGTTGATCTGGATACGGCGGTAATTGAGGAGACGCTCGAGAAACACCGTCGCCGAGACAGCCGAGATCAGCAGCAACACCCACACCATCGGGCCGCCCTGCCTCAACAGTTTCCAGGCGGAATCGCCCGCATCCAAGACCTCCGCCTGCGCCAAAAACTGCCAGTTCACGGCCCCTTATAGGCTTCGCGGGCGGCTTTGTTCAAGGCCGGTATCGCTGGGTACCCCGCTTGGCCTACCGGCCGGCCGGCCGGCCGATGCACCACAGGCTTTTGTGCGTCCGCAGAAACAGCGCCCCGCCGGAGACCGCCAGAGTCGAGTTCGAATACTCACCCACCGAGTTAGTCGCCAACAGTTCGAATGTCGGACTGGCCCGCACCACATGCGTGTCGCCGGACTGGTTGGTCACGTACACCCGGTCGCCGACGAGGATCGGCGACGCCCAAGCGGCAGCGTTATTCCCGGTGGACGGCAGGCGTTCTTCGTAGACAACTCGACCGTCCTTCAGGTTCATGCACTCCATGAAGCCTGACATGTTCACGAAATAGGCGTGGCCATCACGAACCACCGGCGTACCCAGCCTGTTTTTTTTCGAGCGCGGATCCAGCCACAGCCGCTTGGTCGTGATATCACCGCTGCCGCCCGGCTTCACCGCGAACGATGCGCCGAAGTAGCCGCCCATCGTCAGCAGCACGTTTCCGTCGTACACCGGCGAGGTGTAGATGAGCGGGTTGAGCCCATTGCAATGCCAAAGCTCGCTCCCATCCTCCGGGTTGAAAGCCTGAAGCGCGTTCGCACGACTAAGGATCAACTCCGCTCGGCCGTTGGCCTCGATGACGATCGGCGTGGTGAACGCGCCAACGATACCGCCGTTTCGCCCGCGAAAACCGTCGACCCGTTCCGGGTCATCCTTCTCCTCAACCTTGCGTGTCCAGACCGTGCGGCCGGTCAGTTTGTCCAGCGCGTGGAGCGACGAGTGCGGCCCCGGCCCGTGATAAATGATACAGAGATCGCCAAACAACACGGGCGACGTGCCGTTTCCCCAGACGTGCACCTGCGGCCCCAGGTCGCGATGCCAAAGCTGCTGTCCCTCCAGGTCGTACGCCGCCACCCCTGCCGAGGCGTAGTTGGCCACCACGATGCGCCCGTCGGTCGCCGGTGAGCCGGAACAGTACGGGTTGGTCTTGTGGGTGGTCTCCTTATTGGAAAACGTGACTCCGTTGCGCCACAGCAGTTCGCCGGTGCGCTTGTCGAAACAGATCACCGTGCGGCGCTTGTCGGCGTCGGTCGCCTGCGTGATGAACACCTTGTCGCCCCAAACAACCGGCGACCCGTTGCCGCGATCCGGCAACGGCACCCGCCAGCGGACGTTCTTTTTCGTGTCCCAAGTCAGCGGAACCGTTTCGCCCTTGGCCAAGCCGGAGCCGGCCAAATCCCCACGCCACGACGGCCAGTTGCCCGCATTGCCGCCCATGGCCAGCCCGAGCCCCAGCCCGAGCACGGCAATCCCCCGGAATCGAGTGGTTGCGTTCATGCGCGGAGGCTATCGCAAAGCCTTGACCAAGGGCAGGCTTTTTTTGGGGAACACAATTATTTCAGCGCGTCGAGGATGACCCTGACCACCTCGCCAGCGAGGGCGGCCGACCCTTCCGGCGTGAAATGCACGTTCACCGGCCGCTGGATTTCCCCCAACCGGGCCAGCGCAAATGCGTACAGGTCATGGATCGGGATGCCGTGTTTCTGCATCACGCGCTTGGCAGCGGCGTTGTAGCGTTCGACATCCGCCGGGATGCGCCTTGGCCTGAGCTCCCCCTCCGGCACCGGCGTCGTGTTGCGCCAAATCAACTTGGCACCAGTTTGCTTGAGCCGCCGGACGAGCGAGTCGAGGTTCTTCTCGTATGCCGCAAGGGTCACCTGCCGCTTGCCATGCGGCATGAACTTCAGGTCGTGAAGGCCCCAGTTGAAATGGATGACATCCCACTTGCCATCGCCAAGCCACGCATCTAGCTGCACCAACCCGCGAATCGTCGGGCCGCCGTTCGCCGGGATGCGATGCACGTTGGCCCTGCCCTTTAGCCGCCCGCGCACCGGCAGCGTGTAGCCGATGGAGATCGAGTCACCGATCAACAGCACGCGCGGCAATCCCGGCGCATCCTTGATCGGGGCCAACGGGTTGGGCCGCTTGGCCTCCTGCGCTTGGCCAAGCGCGGGCAGAACTAGCAGGGTCACGAACAACAGGCTGGTGCGCTTGGCTCTCATCTTAGATTTAATCTGGATTGGACGAAAAAATCCGGTCGGCCTCCTCGAGGGTTTCCTTCGAGCCGATGTCGTACCACGTGCCGGGCACGCTCCACGTGTGCACCGGCATCTGCGGATACAACCACTGGATCAGCCGGCCGGGTTGGTCGGGATTGTTGCCGTCGGCGATGTATTGGTCAATGAGCGGCAGCACCGCCTTGGGATAGTGGTACAGCGCAATGCCAATGAGGGTCGATTTCGGCTCGGCCGGCTTTTCCTCAAAGCTGGCAATGCAACCGTTGGCGTCCGGCTCGACCACGCCAAATTTGGTGGCCTCCTCGAGACTGCCGACGTCGTACACCCCAAGCACGGGAGCGTTCTTCTCCATGCACAACCGGCCGTAGTCACCCAGTGTGTCGCTGAACAGGTTATCGCCGGCGACCACGATGACGTCGTCGTCGATCCCCTGGCTTTTCAAGACAAGATGCAGGTCGCCAATCGCGCCGAGTTTATTTTCGTCGCCGGTGGAATGGTCATTCACCACGCGCACTGGCGCCGCAAAGCCGGACGGGGCGCGGCTGCCGGCCCACGCCTCGAAATGGCCTGCGAATTTCTCGTTCGTCACGACGAACGCCTCGTCGATGGACTCGATCGCCCCGAGACTGGCCAGGACATGATCGACCATCGGCCGGCCGGCGACCGGCAGGAGCGGTTTCGGTTGGTTGAGCGTGAGCGGGTAAAGGCGCGTCGCGTATCCTGCGGCTAAAATGACGAGTTTCATCTTGGGCGGGTGAGCCTAAAAAAGCCGCGATGGCAGGTCAATTCCGCACCTCGCGAAGAAAATTGAAGAAAGATTGAAACCCAATCCCGTGTCGCTCGTATAGGAGAATGTCATCGTGCTTCATTGTGAGTGCGGTGTGTTTTCATCGGGTTGGCCCTCGTCCGGTCGCAATGATCGGGCGGGGGCTTTTTTTTCTTTTTTTGGGCTATTTCACCTCGAACAAATCATCCCCAGCGAAGCGGACATCCCCGCGCCCCGGCGTCACGAGGGTGATGTCGTCGTTTCCCCCTCCACCTCCCGGCCGCGCCGATCCGCATCCGGTACTCCTGCGCCACGTGCTTGGCCAAGCGTCGCCACCGAATTCAGAATCGGTTTGCCTCACATCATGATCGCTTGGCCAAGCTGATACGCCCAATCCACTCTTGCAACCACGCCCGGCCAACGGCAGTTTCAGCCCGTGAACCACTCCCTTTGCACCCCGCTCTTCCGCTTGGCCAATTTCGCCGCGCTCGCCCTCCCCTTGGCCGGATTCGCCGCGCCGGGCCAGGCGGCTGACCTGCCGCCGCGCAGCCCGCAGTTCCCCCGGCTGCTCGAGCAGCTCAAGGCCCATGTCGAACGGGTGGACCAACAGGCCAAGCGCCTCCGCGCGCCGGCGTTCCCCGACGGCAAAGATTGGTTCAACTCGCCGGCGCTTTCGTTCGACAGGGAGCTCGCCGGCAAGGTTGTCGTGCTCGATTTCTGGACCTACTGCTGCATCAACTGCATCCACGTGCTGCCCGACCTCGCCGAACTGGAGGAACGGTACGCCGGTTATCCGGTCGCGTTTGTCGGCGTGCACTCGGCCAAGTTCGAAAACGAAAAGGTGTCGTCAAACATCCGCGACGCCGTGCTGCGCTACGAGATCGCCCACCCGGTGGTGAACGACGACACGATGCAGATGTGGAAGCAGGTCGGTGTCCGGAGTTGGCCGTCGATGGCCGTCGTCGGCCCGAGGGGCAACCTGCTGCTGCTCGTCTCCGGCGAAGGCAACAAGGAGGTGATCGACGCCTGCATCTCCGCCGCGCTCGCATTTTACCCGGAAAAGAGTTTCCGGCACGACCCCGTCCCGATGTCGCCGGAGAAGGACAAGCAGCGCATCGACTCCCCGCTGCGTTACCCCGGCAAGCTGGCGGTCGATGCAGTCGGGCAACGGCTCTTCATCAGCGACTCGAATCACCATCGCATCATCGTCACCGATCTCGACGGCAACTTCATCGACAGTATCGGCTCCGGCCGCATCGGCCTGGTCGACGGCGGCTACGACGAGGCGCGGTTTTTCCGCCTGCAGGGCCTCGCCTACCACGACGGCAAGCTGTACATCGCCGATGCCGAGAATCACGCGTTGCGCGTCGTGGACCCAAACGCCAAAACCGTGGCGACCCTCGTCGGCAACGGCACTCAGGGCCGCGACTACCAGGGCGGCAAGGGCGGCCGTGAGCAACCGATCAGCACGCCGTGGGACGTGTTCGTCGAGGGATCGCAGGTCTTCATCGCCATGGCCGGCACTCACCAAATCTGGTCGTACGATCTCAAGGCCGGTATCGCCAAGAACTACAGTGGCAACGGCTCCGAGCAAAACCTCAACCGCAACGACCGCCTGCTGGCCGCCTGGGCGCAGCCGTCCGGCCTGAGCGTTGGCAACGGCGAATTGTTCATTGCCGACAGCGAGAGCAGCACCGTCCGCGCGATTAACCTGACGAGCGGTGCCACCCGCACGATCGCCGGCGGCGAGAACGCCCAGCCGCGTAACCTGTTCGCCTTCGGAGATAAGGATGGCATCGGCGAAGCGGCCCGCATGCAGCACGTCCTCGGCGTCCTCTGGTGGCCAAGCGAACAAAAGATCATCGTCGCCGACACGTACAACCACCGGCTCAAATTGGTCGACCCGAAAACCGGCGAAGCCAAGCGCTGGGTCGGCTCCGGCAAGCCCGGCCTCCGCGACGGCAAGGGACTCGACGCGCAGTTCTCCGAGCCGTCAGGCTTCGCGCTTGGCCCAAGGTCCAGGCGGCTGTTTGTCGCCGACACGAACAACCATGTCATTCGCGTGGTCGATCTCGAGTCGCTCGACGTGACCACGCTCAAGCTGTCCGGCATCCCCGCCGCCATCGAGCCAGTCGCTCCGCGCAGCCTGCGCCTGGCCGACCTGCCCGGCACGCCGACGATCCGCACCCAGCCGCTGCGCTTGGCCAAGGGCAACACCGGCACGCTGACACTGACGCTAAACCTTCCGGCGAACCACCACTACACCGACAACGCCGGCAGCCGCTGGCAGGTGATCGCAGACGAAGCCTCGCCCATCGTCATCGACGAGTCCAAGGCCGCCGGTGCGTTGAAGGAGAACGAAACGATCCGCATCCCGGTGCGGCTCAAGGCCGGCGCCGAGGGTGGCCTCTTGCGCGTTGAGGCACTCGCCTACTTCTGCGAGGAGGCCGGCCCGTGCCAGGTTGCCGGTGTGCTGTTCGAGATGCCGGTCGCGCTTGGCCAGGCGCCCGGAAAACCGGTCGCCCTAATCCACACGTTCCGCAGTCAGGCCACGGCATTAGGCGGAACACCATGATATGTGTTTTTATTTGACAATAAATTATTAAATATATTATAGCTTTTGTGGAAGCGATGAAAACTGACAAAATGATCATGATACAGAAACCAAACAAATTCACGCTGCTGTTTTGCGTGGCTATCCTGATTTTCTGCGCGCCCCAACCGGGCCTCAACGCCGCCGACAACACCCCGAAAGGCCCGCCCGCAGCGGTGAAAACCAGCTTCGAGGCGGTCGCCGCGCGGCTCGATCCCAACGGGCACCTTTACGCCTATCTCAGCACCGAGCAGGCGCTCGCCCGGCTGAGCGAATCGCTCGAGGGGCTCGTGAGCCTGGCCCGCGAAGGCGGCGGCGGCGGCCTGATGGACAACCCGTTCATGGCACCGATCGTTGACGGCGTGCTAGGCATCGTCGAGCCGGCCTACCGGCGGAGCGGCATCAGCGAAATCAGCGGCGTCGGCATGAGCAGCCTTGCGGTCGAGGAGAAGCTCTGGCGCAGCAAAATGTACGTGCACCATCAACCGGACAACGGCTCCGGGCTGATCTGGGACGCCTTTGGCAAAAAGCCGCACGCGCTCGACGTGCTCGCGCTCGCGCCGGACAACACCGCCGCGCTGATGCACAGCGACCTGGACGCGCAGCGCCTCATCGACTGGGTGGACGAGGTGTTCGGGGAAATGCTCGGTGGCGAGTCGGTCATGGCCAACGCTCCGCCGCAGGTGCGGGACATCGTCGACTCGTTCGCGAACGAGGCCGGTTTCCTGATGACGCTCGACGCGGAAAACAAGCTGGTCCAGCCCGGCTTCATGTTCGACCGGCATGACGACGTCGAACAGGCCGGCGTC
>CAYWMH010000051.1:0-626 GCA_964459315.1 uncultured Verrucomicrobiota bacterium | reverse complement strand
GTTCGCCCTTCTGATTCGCGTCAACGACGACACGTTGATGGAGATGATTGGCGAGGCATTGGGCGGCGGGTTTGGCCCACCGCCGGGAACCAAAGTTGGCGGCGTCACCATCCACTCCATTCCCCTGCCAATGCCGATGCCGTTCAAGATGGATTTCTCGCCCTGCTACTTCCAGGTCGGCGACTACATGGTGCTCTCCTCGGCAGAGAGCTTGGCCAAGCAAATGGCTGCGGCGCACGGCGACGACGGCCGACTCACCGACGACGCCACCTTCAAGGCCTTGGCCAAGGGGCTGACCCTCGAGGCCAACGGCATCTACTACGCCAACCCGCGGGCCACTCAGTGGGGTATTGAAATAAACGAACTGAGCTTCGGACAACTGGAGGGTGCCTTGGCCAAGGCGTACGAGATTTACAAGGAAAGCCTGAAGGACGGGCTCGGCATGCTATCACTCCTCAAGGTGGAGGAGGACGGGCTACTGATCGAGGCCAACTCCACCGTCAACCCGTACGGCGGCAACATCGTGCACTCGATTGCCGGCGTGGGCGTCGCCGTGGCCTCTTCCTTGAACGACCTTCAGGAATCCGGGCTATTCGAAGATCTAGGCGGCTTCGGCGGCCCGCCGG
>CAYWMH010000050.1:0-11913 GCA_964459315.1 uncultured Verrucomicrobiota bacterium | reverse complement strand
GGTCGGGGCTTTGGCTGCCGGAGCCGTGCCACGTCAGCCCGATGCGAAACAGCCCCTTCGTTGCCGGCAACTCGACCCCGGTTGAAGCGGGCGCGGTGAGGTACGGTACGGTGCCGGGGATGCTATCGAGCGTGGTGCCAAGAATGCGCGGCAGGCTGAACATTGCCTGGTGGCTGTGGAAGCGGACTTTGCCGGCATTACCGGTGAGAACCGTATCGACGCCCGGCGCATTCGTGAACAACCGCGCGAGCGCTGGCGGACAGCCGACCTTCACGGTCGCGCCCATCTCCGCAAGAACCGGCGCGTAGCGGATGGTTTGAATCGTGTCGCCGTAGCCCTGTTCGGCCCGCAGGAAAAATGTCTGCCCGGAGAGGTCGCCGCCCTCCCAAAGCGGCGCGGCATCATCCAGCTCCGGCGTGGTGCGGCTGCGCAGCTTCCAGCGCCACTCGTAGTCGTCCCACGCCTTGGGGAATTCGCCCTGCAGGGCACGCACCCAGAACCGGCCCCAATGCGCCTCGGCGTTCTCGGGGTCGGCTTCGACGGCCCCGCCGTAGGCCGCAAGCGCATCGTCGAGCTGGCCCGCGTCCTGTAGCGCGGAGCCGAGATATCGGTGGTTTTCGGCATTTTCCGGGACTGCGGTGACTGCTTTGCGGTAGGCGTCGATGGCCTCGTCGGTGCGGTTGAGATGCTCAAGGCCGAGGCCGAGGTCGCGCCAGGAGTCGTCCCACTCCGGCGCCTTGGCCAAGCCAGCGCGCCACTGTGCGACCGCCTCCTCCAGGCGGTCGTATTTGCGGAGAAAATTGGCCAGCGTGAGAGGCACCCGGGCGGAGTCCGGCTTGGCCTTGGCCAAGCGCTCCAGCCGGCGGATGACCTCGTCGCATTCTCCCCCCGCATCGAGCCGCTCCGCGAGCGCGAATGTGGCGGCTTCGTGGTCAGGATCGATCTCAAGTGCCTTCTCGAACTCAGCCCGCGCGGCCGCCGGGTCGTCGTCACCGTGCCGCAGTCTGCAAAGGCCGATGCGGAGGTGGATGTTCGGGGTGGGTTTGCTGATGGCGCAAAGGTGTGACCAGAAATCGGCGGCCTCGTCCCAGCGCGCCTCATGCTCGAGTAGCTCGGCGGTTTTCTTGAGCAGGCCGGGGTGCTGGCCGTTAACCAGCAACCCGCGGTGGCAGGCGTCGATGGCAGACTCGACCAGATGCTCGTCCTGCTCCATCTCCCCGGCCAGTTTCAATTGGCCCTCGGAGTAGGCGGGGAACCGCTCATGGACCGTCGCGAATCGCTCGGTGGCCTCGGCTTCGCGGCCGAGCGCGTTGAGCGCCATGCCCAGTTCGACGAGACTGTCCGGCGCGAGCCAGGTGGCTTCATCAAGCGCGGCGGCGCTGGAGGTCTCCAGGTGTTTGGCGCCAGCCTCGTGGTTGCCGTCGCGGCACTCGAGGTAGCCAAGCCAATAGTGCGCCTCGGGGTGTCCCGGGTCGATCGCGAGCACCTCGCCGTAGAGCGTCCGCACTTGGGCGAGGTCGGACTCCGCAAACGCCGCCGCGGCGCGCTTGGCCAGTTCGTTGGCACGCGCTTGGTCGGCTTGGGAGAGAGGCATGGTGCGCGGAGGACCGGTCAGCAATAGACGAGCACGTACGGGTCGAGGGGCGAAATGCGGTCGATGTTGAACAGCTTGTCGCACATCGCCTGGGTGAGGGTTTTGCCTTTGGGAAACAACAGGAAGCCATTAGCGTTGTTGATGTCGCGGCCCAGCGTCATCCCTTCCTTAAGCTCGATGAGCAGGATTTCCCGCTCGCCGGTGGGCATCTCGGTGAGGGGCACCGCCTTCGCGACGGCGCGCACAGCGTCAGGGTCGTACAGGTCGCCTGACAATTCCTCGATGTCGAGCATCGCCTGAATGGGGTCGGCGTGCTTACTGCAGAAGTCCAGGGCCACGCGCAGTAACCTTGCCTCAAATGGGATTGTTTCTCCCTTAAGCCGGTTGGGATAACCCTTACCGCTCCAATCTTCATGGTGGGCCTGTATAATCGGCGCGGCCTCTCTGAACATTGGATATGGTTTAAGCATCTCGATTGCATGGAGCGGGTGCTGCTCAATGATTTTCATTTCGTCCCGGTTGCACTTCTCGGGGTCGCGAATCCAGCGCCGGATAATCGGGCGGTCCACGCCAGGGATTGCAATGTCATGCAATGCAGCAGCCTGATAGAGCGAGTCGGCAGCTAATTTTTCCATTTTTTGAATTTCGGCTATAGTCTTGACTAAAGCCATGGTTCGGATGGCATTGCTCTTCAGGTTCGGATGGTATATGTAAAGCATCTCGATCATTGCTTGCATGATGGTTCCGGCATCACCATCTCCAGCAGTCACTTGAGTTTGGGTAGCCTGAACCGCTACGGGGGCAGCATTGCCGGCACCGCCTCCTGCCTCAGCCATTTTCTCAAGGTCGCGAACTGTTCGCTCTAGATCATTTTTCTCAAGGGTAAGAGACCGGTTTTTTTCGGAGAGTCGATAGGTCTCTGCGGCGGTGTTGAGGGTCATAATCAGGTCCTCGGTCAGCCAAGGCTTTGTGATATATCGGTAAATGAGCCGATCCTTCAACGCTGCCTGGACGGCATCGTCATTAACGCGGCTAGTGAGCAGCAGCCGCGTTGCGGTCGGTACTTCCTTTTGGGCTAATTGGAGAATTTCCAACCCTTCCTTGTTGCCGCATTTATCATCCGCAATGACGATGCTTAACGAGCCACCCTTGATTAAGTTAATCGCCTGGGTGGGATCCTTATGCGTGATGACGTTAAACCCCATTGACCGGGACCGCATGATCTCGCTTAGAGACTCAATGATGATCTCGTTCTCCTCAATCAGGAGGGCACGTATCTCTAGTTCTTTTTTCTTAACTGCCATTTTGTAAAACCAACGCGAGATTCGAACCAAAGTCCCAGAAAATCAAGCCAAGGGAAGCACGGTTTGTGCCGTGAGGGCGGCGGGAGGCTGATTTCCTCGCCGCTTGGCCAAGCGACCGGTAGGCTCCGGGCATGTCAACTCGGGTCAGGGTGGCCGTGCTGGGCGTTGGCTCGCTTGGCCGGCAGCATGCGCGAATTTACGCTGAAATGCACCGGCAGGGCGCCGTCGAGCTGGTCGGCGTGTACGACACCGACGACGCCTTGGCCAAGGCGATCGCCGCGAAACACGGCACCGTGGCGCTGGACTCGGTGGAGGATGCCGCCGGGGCGGCCGATGCGTTGAGCATCGTCACGCCGACGGTCACTCACCACGCCTTGGCCAAGCCTCTACTTGAGCAGGGCAAACATCTTCTTGTCGAAAAGCCGATGACGGACAACACCGACCGGGCGGCCGAGCTGGTGCGCCTGGCCAAGCGCCACGACTGCGTGCTGCAGGTCGGCCACATCGAGCGTTTCAACCCGGTCTTCCAATACCTGCGAGAGGCCGCCTGCGAGCCGCGCTTCATCGAGTCGCACCGGCTCTCGCCTTTCCCGGCCCGTAGCATGGACATCGGCGTGGTGCTCGACCTGATGATTCATGATCTCGACATCGTGCTGGCCTTCGTCCGCTCGCCGGTGGAGCAGGTCGATGCCGCCGGCGTACGGGTGCTCAGCGACTCGGAGGACATCGCCAATGCGCGGCTGCGCTTCGCCAACGGCTGTGTGGCCAACCTTACCGTCAGCCGCGTCAGCCCGGAGAGCCTACGAAAGATTCGCGTCTTCAGCGGCGGCGACGTACCCAGCTACGTGTCACTCGATTACCGCGAACAAAAGGGATACCACTACCGGCTCGCCCGCGATGAGGAGGCGGAAGCGTCGCTGGGCGGGAAGCTGGTCGCCGGTCGGGACAGCGCCATCGTCAGCCAGTTCGGCGGGCAGCGCGTCGTGCGCGAGCCGGTGCCGATCCAGCGCGATGAGCCGCTCAAGGTGGAATTGGAAAGCTTCGTCCGGTGCGTCGCCGAAAAACAGGAGCCGCTTGTCAGCGGCGAATCGGCGCGGCAGGCCATTGAGCTGGCCCTCGAGATCACGAGCCAAATCCAGCCGCAGAACGACTGAGCCTGCGCGCCGGTCACAAGATTTTACCCAAGATTTTGCCGGCCTCGACCACGCCGCCGCTGCTGATCGGGCGGTTGTCGCCCATCACGAAAAACTCGGCGGTTCCGAGTACCATAGGCCGGAGTCTCGCCTGAATCCGGCCGTGGCCAAACGTATCGTACACATCGCCGTTGACCGTTAGTTGGCCGCGCCGCAGGCCGATCTTGTCGCCGGGCAAACCGATAATGCGCTTCAAGTAGAACGGGCTCTCGCCTTCGTTTCCCAGCACCACCACGTCGCCGCGCCCCGGCGAGCGGTCGCTGTACTCGAGCGCGTGCATCCAGAGCGCCTGCCCGTTTTCGTAAGTGGGATGCATGCT
This sequence comes from uncultured Verrucomicrobiota bacterium, assembly GCA_964459315.1. GTDB lineage: Bacteria > Verrucomicrobiota > Verrucomicrobiia > Limisphaerales > UBA1096 > UBA1096. The sequence goes on along the minus strand of CAYWMH010000050.1, from coordinate 7,503 downwards.
TTGGCCGTCGACCAAAATCCGCCTGTAGCGCGCCTGCCCGTCCGGGAAAAAGTAGAGGCCGGCCACGGCGGTCAAGGCCAGCAGGATGAGAAGCCGCGTAATCGTCCATCGCACATTGCCGCCGATCACCAGCCGTTGCCAAAGCGGCACCGGCCGTCTGCGCGTTGTTTCGCTCCCGTCCACGCCGCGAGTTTTCCCGTCGGACACCCGCCTTGCAAGCCGCTTGGCCCGGCGCGGTTTTTTTCTTCCCGCCAACCGACGGCACTTCCACACTGCTGCGGATGAAAAAGCGGCGGCATCTGACAATCGGCCTCGCGGCGCTGGCCTTGCTCGGACTGCTCCTCATCGTGGCCAAGCGGGATCGCGGCCCGGAGGTCGACGGCCGGCCGCTGGAGGCGTGGGTGCGGGATCTTCTCATAACCGCCGACCCCGGCCGCCGCGCCGCCGCCCGGGCCGCCGTCGAGCAGTTGGGCACCAACGCCATCCCATGGCTGCAACTCGCCCTGAATCACACTGATTCTTCCTGGAAAAAAACGCTGCTGGATACCGCCGACACGCTGCCGGGACTCGACCGGCACGACCTCCTGCGCTGGGTGAACCCGTACGAGCGCTCGGAGATTCGGGCCGGTGGCGCGGCCGGACTCGCGGCGCTTGGCCAAGCGGCGGCCCCGGCCAGCCCCGATCTCGTCGAGTCGCGCGGCGACCCGGAACACTTGGTTTGCAACAACGCACTCGCTGCGTTGCGCGGGCTGGGCAGGCTGCCGTTGCACGCGATCACCAACCAGCTTGGCCAGGCGCGAGGCAGCCACCGCACGCGAATGATTCATCTCCTGCGCAACATGCAGTCGGGCGCCGTCGGGGCTGCGCCGGCCCTGGCCCGGATCATCGAGGCCAAGCCGGGCAGCGCGGAGGCCGATGCCGCCACCGCAGCACTGGCGGCGATGGGCCACCGGGCCGCCCCGGCGGCAATGAGGCTCGTCGCCAGCGAGCGGTACGAGTTGCGCGTGGTTGGATTCGACGTGTTGCAGCGGCTCATGCCGTCCGAGCACGGCTTGTGGGACGCGCTGCGCGGCACGTTCCAACTCGGCGGCGAACGGGAGGCGCAGATTCTCGCCGCGTTGCGGGATGTCTGGGGCGAGCCGGGCACGGAACACCCGACGCTCTCGGCAGCGGTGCTGCGCGGCCTGCCGAAAGTCCGGGAGGCTGGAATCTTCCTGATGAGCGAGGCGGCCCGGCCGGGAAACGCCTACGCCCGAAAGTTGCGAATGCTGCGCAAGCGGGAACTAGGCCCTGCCCAAGCGTCGCTCGAGGCCGCGCTGAAAAAACTGGAGGCAGCCGAGGTCAGCGCTTCAAGCCGGGCGGACGGGGCGAAAACATCTTCAGAGTGACGCCGCGCGCGGCGGTCTTCGCGCCGTAAACGGTGATGTCAAAATACTTCGCGACCTCTTCACCCTTCGGCAGCACCGAGAAATCGAACCAGGAATCAAGGCCGACCTCGTCGAGCCCCTCCATCGGTATCATGCTGAAGATCATCTCGAACTGGTCGGCATTCGAGCGGAGCGTGTCCATCACGTTGCTAATCATGGCCCGGTCATTTTGGTAGCCAAAGAACCCCGAGTCGATGCCGCCCACCACGGCTGCCGCCGAGGCCAGCCGTTCGCGCTTGGTCAGGGGCGTTTGCGCTTTGCTGTCCAGCAGGCCACGCATCAGGTCGGTGTCCGTTGCGATCGCGAGGTAGCCGTCCTTGACGGCGAAAAACACCTCGCTCGCGACCAGCTCGCCGGTGCTCGGGTCGGGCAGTTCCATCACCCCGAAGCTGTGGACGGTGTGCCCGCCCAACTTGCGCGACTCGAGTGCGGCCTCATTGAGTGGCGGCGGCAGGATGCCGGGCACGGCGCCGATGCCCTGGATCAGCCCCTCCGGGTCGGGCGACTTGACGAGCACCACCATCGGGCCGGAGCCAAGGTCGCTGAGCGAGTGGCCCTTAGCCGGCATCTGGTAAAGGATCAGGTCGTCGCCAAAGTTGGTGAGGAAGCTTTTCTTGAAATCGAAGTTGGGATCCTTGTCCTTGCCGAGCAGGCCGACGGTGAACTCGACCATGTTGGCCACGTCGGGCGACAACTCCACCAGCAGCGCCTCGAGGTTGTTCCATGCGGCACCCATGTCAACTCGCCACCGCATGAACGCGCCGACACCGTCCGGGACGAACGCCGGCGGCGAAGCATCCGCACGCCGGGTTTCCAGCAGGCCAAACAACCCTGTGCGCTTGGCTTCGGACAGCCCGACAAAGACATCCGAGTGAGCCCCGTCGGGCCGTTCACTGTATGTGATGGCAAATGTGCCCAAACCGTTCAGGCCCAGCGAACCAAACACCTCCCCAAAGTCGATGCCCAGTTCCGTGCCGTCAGGCGCATTGTCGAGCAATTGCGGGATTACCTGACCCAGGTTGGCCCACAGGTAAAAATCGGCTCCCTTGAGTAGCGTGCCATGATCCGCCACGAACGCCGGGTTGTCGGCTAGGGCCTCGCCTCCCTTGCCCTCCAGCCGTGCCAGGACACCCTCAATGTGCCCTGCCTCAGAGCCGACGATCAACTGTGCCCCCACTCGCCCGACATACACCTTCTCCTCACTATCTGAATCACTCACTGTAACAAAATCAATTCCGCCGATCTCCAGGTCGCTGACTTCGAGGCCCTCCTGTTTCCAGCCGCGCTTCATCTGCGAGAGCGTCCTGCGGAGGGTGAAACTTTTCCGCCCGGCATCGAGCAACAGCAGCAGCGACGGTTCCGGGACATCATCCCCCCCTGCCACCGCGGCCAGAGCGACTGGGCCGCTTGCCATTTCCTCGAACGCCTCGAGGTCAATCGCCAACGCCTCCTCGATCTTGGCCAGTACGTTCGCCTCGAAACCGTCGGCCAGCTTTTTGCGAAATGGCTTGAACTCGGCGCTGTCCCAAAACCGCCCTAAAGCGCTAGCCTTAAAATGCTTTTTCGCGCTGGCGTAATCCGGCGCGGCCACCACCAGCACGGTCTCGGCCGGCAACAGTGCCTCCAGCGTAGGAGCGGCCTTGGCGGCTTTAGCGGTGGAAACGAGTGCGAGACCGGCAAGTGAGGAAACAATAATCTTATTCATGACGACAGAAATGATCGTGGGCAGTATATACCGGAAATCGTGCTACACCCGAAAAATGCCGAAAGTTACACCCACTGTCACCCAAAAAGTCGCTCCCTTACGTTTGGGGCGGGGTTGCGATGGCCCCCGGCGCGGCCTAATCTGGCGCCTCGGGGGGAATCATCCGCCCAGCGCTTGGCCAAGCGGCCTCCATCATCCGTGAAACAACTGAAGCAATACATCGACGCCAACCGGCAGCGGTTCATCGACGAGTTGGTTGACTACCTCCGCTTCCCAAGCGTCTCGGCGCAGAGCGTGCACAAAAAGGACATGACCACCTGCGCCCGCTGGCTCGCCGCCCATTCCAAGGCGCTTGGCCTCAAGTCGCGCGTACATCGGACCAGCGGCCACCCGATCGTAACCGCCACCACGCCGCGAACGCGCAACAGCGCCAAGCCGCACTTTCTCGTCTACGGCCACTACGATGTGCAGCCGCCCGAGCCGCTTGAGCTGTGGGACAGCCCGCCGTTCGAGCCGACCCTGCGCGGGCGCAACCTTTACGCGCGCGGTGCCAGCGACAACAAGGGCCAACACTTCGCCCACCTCAAGGCAGTCGAGGCGTATCTCAAGACCGGCACCGAGCTGCCGTGCGACCTGACATTCGTCGTCGAGGGCGAGGAGGAGGTCGGCGGCGAGGCACTGGTCGATTTTCTCAAGCAAAAGAAGCGCGAGTTCAAGTGCGACGGCGTCGTGGTGTCCGACACCGGGATGCCGGATCTGAAACACCCCGCGCTGACGTACGCGCTGCGCGGCGTTGCGGCGCTCGAGGTCACCCTCACCGGCCCCGACCGCGACCTGCACTCTGGCATCTACGGCGGCTCGGTCGAGAACCCGGCCATGGCCCTGAGCCAGCTGCTTGGCGGGATGATCGACAAGAACGGCCGGATCACCGTGCCCGGTTTTTACGACGACGTCGCCAAACTCACCGCCTATGAGCGACGGCAGCTCGCCCGTGCCCCATACAGTGAGGCCAAGTACAAAAAACTGCTCGGCTTGAAATCACTCTTTGGCGAAAAGGGCTTCTCGGTCAACGAGCAGCGCGGCGCGCGGCCGACGTTTGAGATCAACGGCCTCACCAGCGGCTACCAGGGCGAGGGCAGCAAAACCATCGTGCCAAGCGCCGCCAGTGCCAAGATCACCATGCGCCTTGTGCCCAACCAAAACGCCGCGAAAATTCTCCGACTCGTCGCGCGTCACATGAAGTCACTTTGCCCGCCGACGATGCGGATGACGGTCGAGTTGGGGCACGTCGCCGACCCGTACGTCGTCTCGCCGACCAGCCCCTTGGCCAAGGCCGCGCTCGAGTCGCTCAAGGCCGCGTTTGGCCACGAGCCGGTGCTGCTGCGCGAAGGCGGATCTATCCCGATAGTTGAGCATTTTGACCGGATTTTGAAGGTCGATACCTACCTGCTTGGCCTCGCGCTGCCGGACGACAATCTCCATTCCCCCAACGAAAAAATGGACCTCGAAGCGTTCACGCGCGGCATCTGGATGAGCGCCAACCTCTGGACAAACCTCGCCAACGCATAACCATGGGCGACTCGCTGCTGGTTCATGAAATCTACCTGAGCATCCAGGGCGAGAGCACGTTCGCCGGGCTGCCGTGCGCCTTCGTCCGGCTCACCGGTTGCGACCTCCGCTGCTCCTACTGCGACACCGCGTACGCATTCACCGGCGGCAACACGATGACTGTCGATGAGGTCATCGCTGAACTCCAAAAACAATGCGACTTCTCCCGCGAGACGGGCGATTCGCTTCCGCTCGTCGAGATCACCGGCGGCGAACCGTTGTTGCAGAAAAACGTGCACGCGCTGATGCGCCGCCTCTGCGACCTGGGCGTCACCGTGCTGGTCGAGACCAGCGGCGCACACGACATCGGCAAGAGCGACGCGCGCGTACGGCACGTCATGGACTGGAAATGCCCCAGCAGTGGCGAGGCCGGTAAAATGATCGCGGACAACATCGCCCGCCTCAAGCCAAGCGACGAGGTGAAGTTCGTCATCGGCACCGCGGAGGATTATGAATGGGCAAAGGCGCAACTTGTCGAGCATCGTCTCGCCGAACGCTGCACCGTGCTGTTCTCGTGGGTGGCGCCGCTCGAGTCGCACCAGCGGGACGAGTCGCTCAATCCGGTGCCGCCCGATCACACGCCAATCAGCCGCCGTGAACTTGTCGAGCGCATCATCCGCGACAAGCTGCGCGTGCGTTACCAGTTGCAGATGCACAAGTTCATCTGGCCGCCCGATGAGCAGAGTGTTTGAGCCGTGAAAAAAAAGGCCGACAAAACCATTGCGCAACTGCGTCGCTACGAGTCGCGCAACATCACGTTCATCGAACCGGACGGCAGTTGGCCAATCGTCTGGGAGCGGGCCAGGGGCATGCGCGTCTGGGATGCTGACGGCCGCGACTATCTCGACTTTACCGCGGCCTTCGCGGTCGCCGCCGCCGGCCATGCCAACCCCCGGATCGTCGCCGCTGGCCAGCGCCAAATGGCCAAACTGCTGCACGCGATGGGCGACGTCCATCCCCACGCGCTGAAGGCCGAGTTGGCCCGAGAGCTCAGCCGACTGACCTTCGAGCGGCTGGCCAAGCGCACCGGCAAAACGATTTTTTGCAGCTCCGGCTTCGAGGCGGTCGAGGCCGCGCTCAAAACAGCCCATCTTGCCACTGGCCGCTCGCGAGTAATCGCGTTCGAGGACGCCTACCACGGTCTTGGCTATGGCGCGCTCAACACCACTTGGCGTGATGATTTCCGTTCGCCATTCCGACGCCAACTCGGTGCGTTCGCCCGCTTCGTGCCGTTCCCCCGAGCCCGTGCCGACTTGGCCAGGCTCGAGACTCGACTCCACTCCGAGTTTCGCAAACAGAAGGTCGGCGCGATTTTGGTTGAGCCGATCCAGGGCCGCGGCGGCACGATCATCCCGCCCGCTGGCTTCCTCAAGCTGCTTCGGAAACTGTGCCACCAAAACGGCGCGCTGCTGATCTGCGACGAGGTCTACACCGGCCTCGGCCGCACCGGCCGCTGGTTTGCCAGCGAGCACTTCGGCGTCACGCCGGACATCCTCTGCCTCGGCAAGGCACTCACCGGCGGCTTCCCGCTCTCGGCCTGCGTCGGGCGTGCCAACGTGATGGATCGCGCCTGGCCGCAGTCCACCGGCGAGGCGATTCACACCAGCACATTCCTCGGCCACCCGGTCGGCTGCGCGATGGCGATGGCATCGCTTCGCGAACTGGCATCGCGTGACCTACCCGCGCGCAGCGCTGAGATGGGCGAACTGTTTCTCGGAGAACTCCAGCGCTTGCCCAAGCGGATTGGCCAAGCGCGCTGCCAACCGCGCGGCCTTGGCCTGATGCTCGGGCTGGAGTTGCGCCACGACGACGGCTCGCCCGCCACCGACATCGCCGCCAACGTGGTCAAGCGGATGTTGCGTGACGGATTCATCCTGCTGCCGTCAGGCGATCCGCCGAATATCGTGGCGTTCACGCCACCGCTCACCGTTGCCAAGTTGCACATCACGAAACTGATCCGCGCGCTAGGCCAAGCGCTGGAGGAGGCCTACAAATGAACCTCTCTGAGATTCGCAAACAACTCAACGACAACGACATCCTCCTGACACGCTCGCTTGGCCAAACCTTCATGCACGACCGGAATCAGCTCCGCAAAATCGTCGGCTTGGCCAAGCTCAACGACGCTGATCGCGTGATCGAGATCGGCCCCGGGCTAGGCCCGTTGACCGAGTTGCTGCTCGACACCGCCGGTCAAGTCACCGCCATCGAGACCGATCTTCGGCTCGCCAAACAGCTCGAAGAGCGGCTTGGCCAACGCGACAACTTCACCCTGCAACACGCCGACGCGATGAAGCTCGTTCGCAAGGCGGAGTTCGACTGGTCGGGCCACAAGCTTGTCGCCAACCTGCCGTACTCGATCGCCTCGCCGCTGCTCATCGACCTCGCCGACTTGGCCGGTCGGCCAAGTGCCATGGTCGTTACACTGCAACTTGAGGTCGTGCAGCGCCTCCTCGCGCAGCCGGCCACGAAAGAGTATGGTGTGCTCACGCTGCTGATCGGTCTGCATTACGCGTCCGGCGAATCATTCGTGATCCCGCGTGGCTCGTTCTACCCCGAGCCCAACGTCGACTCCGGCTGTATCGAGCTGCTGCGGCGCGAAACTCCACTGCTGCCGCCCGAGCTGTGTCCGGTCTTCAAAAAAATCGTTAAGCGCGTCTTCGCCGAGCGCCGAAAAAAAATGATGAAACTTCTCAAGCGTGACTGGCCCGAGGCGACCGTGTCGGAAGCCTTCAACTCACTGGGTCTCGACGAATCCATCCGCGC
>CAYWMH010000049.1:0-11940 GCA_964459315.1 uncultured Verrucomicrobiota bacterium | reverse complement strand
AGGTAGCCAACTCCGACAACCATTCGTGGGATGTGCTCTCTGGCCTTCCAAAGCGGATGAAGGAGCATTCCGCGCCGATGCTTGACGCAGGCTTGTCTGGCCTGATCACCGACTTGGATCAGCGCGGAATGCTAGATGAGACACTCGTTCTTGCGGTTGGTGAATTCGGCCGCAGTCCACAAAAGGGTGTTAGCACTTCCGGTAATGGCAACAGCGCTGACGGTCGCGACCATTGGCCGTACTGTTACACTGCAGCGATTGCTGGAGCCGGTATCAAGCGCGGTTACGTTCATGGCAAATCTGATCGCACTGGCTCGGCCCCTGTCGAGGATCCGGTTCACCCGGGCGAATTGCTCGCGACGATTTACCACGCGTTCGGCATTGACCCGGAGACGATCGTCTACAACCACCTCAACCAGCCGCGCGAGTTGGTCAAGGCCAAGGCGGTCACCAAACTGTTTGCCTAGGCCAAGTGCTTGGTCAATCGGGCATTGATTTTCAGCCGGTGGGAAACCACCGGCTTTTTTGTGCTTTTTAATGAGTTGGATTGGAAAATTGCACCTTTGATCTCTGAGGCGTTTTGGTGCTATTGACTTTGGGTATTTGGCCGCCGCCTGGGCCGATGGGGGGGCTGGCGTTGCGTCGGCTGATCTGGTATTGCCGTCGCTCATCCTTTAGCTGGCTAGGCGTTGAGCCGGTCCAAGCCCGGTTTGGCTTTTGTTTGCCGCCAGCCCCGTTAAAACCGGTGTTGCCTTTTTTAGCCAGATTGACCGCATGCTTATTTTCAGCATTAAAAAATTCCGCCCCTCACTGCTCACTGTAGTGTGTACGGGCGCTGTGGCGCTTGGTCAGGCGGATACTGGTCTGCAGCAACTCCGTTACGGCAACCCCGGCCTCACCGTGGATTTGGCGGTCGGGCTTTGGGCCTGGCCCATGCCGATGGATTATGACGGCGACGGCGATCTCGACCTGCTGGTCTCCTGCCCGGATCTGCCGTCCAATGGCACTTATTTTTTTGAGAATCCTGGTGAGGGCGGTGCGATGCCAGTGTTCATGCCCGGCGTCCATCTAGGCAAAGGATACCGCAGTATCAGGGCTTCCCACGTAGGTGGCATGGATCGAATCCTGATTCCGGCTCGCGAGTTTGTGGGCTTCCGTAAAAAAGGGTTTACCGATTCGGTGTCGATATTTCCAAGGGAGAATATTCACTCGAACGTCATTCGCAACAACCAGTGGAGCCTTTTGGATTACGACGGGGATGACCGAATCGACCTAGTTGTCGGCGTGGGCGACTGGACCGAGTACGGCTGGGACAACGCCTACAACGCCAGGGGCGAGTGGCAAAACGGCCCGTTGCACGGATACGTTTACTGGTTGCGCAACACCGGCTCGAATGCCAGGCCTGTTTATGGAACCAAGCAGTTCGTTGAGGCAGGGGGCTCTCCGGTCGATGTTTACGGGTTGCCCACCCCGTGCTTCGCGGACTTCGACGCCGACGGTGACCTGGACCTGGTTTGTGGCGAATTTCTTGATGGTCTGACATACTTTGAAAACGCCGGCTCGCGGAGGCACCCCCACTATCTTGTCGGCCAAAGGCTCCGGCACGACGGCGGCGAGTTGAAAATGGATCTCCAAATGATCTTGCCGGCTGCGATCGACTGGGATGACGACGGCGACGTGGACCTGATTGTCGGACAGGAGGACGGCCGCGTGGCGTTCGTCGAGCACACCGGTCGTATCGCTAACGGCGTGCCGGTTTTTGCCGCGCCGAGATTTTTCCAGCAGCAGGCGGCGAGTGTGAAGTTCGGCGCGCTTTCCACGCCGGTGGCCGTGGATTGGGATGGTGACGGTGACGATGACATCGTGAGCGGTAATACCGCTGGTTACATCGGTTTTTTTGAGAATCTCGGCGGAGGGGCCAGGCCGCGCTGGGCGGCTGGCCGACGCCTAAAGGCCGATGGTAAAGTCATCCGTATTCAAGCGGGTGAGAATGGTAGCATTCAGGGGCCTTGTGAGGCGAAATGGGGTTACACGACGCTCTCTGTGGCGGACTGGGATCACGACGGCTTGCCTGACATTTTGGTAAACTCGATTTGGGGTGAGGTGTTGTGGTATTGCAATACCGGCAGCCGAACGCAGCCCCGCCTAACTGCCGCCCGCCCGGTCGAGGTTGCTTGGCCAGGCGAGCCGCCCAAGCCGGAGTGGTGTTGGTGGAATCCAAGGGGCGATCAACTTGTCACCCAATGGCGCACGACGCCGGTGGCGGTGGACTTCACCGGTGACCGGCTTGTCGATCTAGTGATGCTTGATCACGAGGGTTATATGGCTCTGTTCGAGCGGCGGCGTGCCGGCGGGAAACTGGAGCTTTTGCCGCCGCGCCGCATCTTCGTGGACGAGGACAACCGGCCGATCCAGTTGAATCCCCGCACTGCCGGCAAGAGTGGCCGGCGTAAGATCACGGTTGCCGACTGGGACGGCGACGGGCGTCTCGACGTGCTGGTCGATTCCGTCAACGCCGACTGGTGGCGCAACTGTGAAACCCGCGACGGCAACATCGTCCTCAAGCGCGTGGGTCCGCTTGGCCAACGACAGTTGGCGTCGCACAGCACCAGCCCGTGCGTTGTCGACTGGGACGCCAACGGCAAGCCGGACCTGCTGCTTGGTGCAGAGGACGGTTTTTTCTACCACCTGCCGCACGAGGAGGCGATTGAGTACCCTGCCGAGGTCAGCACCGCCAGCCCCGCCCTCAAGTCCGAGTGAAGGGTAGGCATGTCTGTCCGAACTGGACGTACTGCCCCGGCACGCCGGAGACAGCATGCCCACCATCCGCTTGGCCAAGCGCGGGTGTGGGGGCAAGGTGGTACTTGCCCCTCCGACGGTCTCCCGCTAAAACCGGCGGAGTTTTTTTGCCCCCTAGCCGATGCCGTTTATCCGTCTCCTCAGCCGAATCGTTGCCCGCCTCCTGTTTCGCCTCCGCATTCATGGCGACAGGGTGCTGGATACGCCGGGGCCTGTGCTCTTGATCCGCAGTTACGGCAGTGACGTGCTGGACTCGCCTGGGCCGGTGCGGCTGATCCCTAATCATGTGTCCTGGTTCGACTGGTGGCTGGGCGGGCTGTGTGTGGGGGAGGATTGGCGGTTTGTCACATCCTCCACGCGGGCGAACAGCCATTGGATATTTCGCTTCATGATGGTGAACCGGTACACCTTCCCGGTGGACCACGCCTCGCCGTTTTCCGTAAAGGAGATGGCCACCTTCCTGCAGGGCGGCGGTCGGCTGATTCTGTTCGCCGAGGGGCGCCTCACGGAGACCGGCTGCCTGATGAAACTGTTCGAGGGCACCGGATTTCTCCTGCACAAGACCGATGCCCGGCTGATCCTCTGCCACCTGCGCAACGCGCACCGCCTGCCGTGGTCGCGGCACCCTGGCTGGAAGCAGCTTTTCCCGAGGATGAGCGTCCACTTCAGCGACGTGCTGGAGGCGCCGGTCGGGACGTTTCGCGGCTCGAGCGACATCCGCGAGGCGCTGACGCGTTGGCTGCGCGAGCGGATGATTGAGCAGCAGTTTCGCGTGGAGATGGAGCACGGCCACGGGGATGTGCTGACCGAGATCGCCTCCAAGGCCCGCGAGCGTCCCCGCACGGTAGTGCTGGAGGACATCACCGGGCAACGGTTGAAGCATCGCATGGTGATGGTCGGCGCGGAGGTGCTGGGGGTGCGGTTTCGCCGATTGCTCGATCCCGCGCGGGAGCGGGTCGGCGTGCTGCTGCCCAACGTGAACGGCACCCCGGTCACGCTGCTGGCCCTTTGGCGCATCGGCCGGATTCCCGCCGTACTCAACTACTCCAGCGGCGTGCCGCTGATGCTCACCTGCTCGGAACTGGCCGGGGTGCGGCAGGTCATCACCTCGCGCCTTTTCCTGGCGAAGGCCAAGCTGGACGTGGCCCCGATGGAGGCGGCCGGCATTGAGTTCATCTACCTCGAGGACATCCGAAAGAACATCCCCGGCTTGGCCAAGCTGGGAGTGCTGCTCCGGCACTGGCTGGCGTTTGGCCAGGCGCGGTTCAACATCCCGGGCGATCGGACGGCGGTGATCCTGTTCACCAGCGGCTCGGAGGGCGTGCCCAAGGGGGTCGAGTTGACGCACCGCAACATCCTCGCCAACCTGCGGCAGTTGTTCGCCGCGGTCGACGTGACGGACACTGATAGCCTGTTCAACTGCTTGCCGATGTTTCACAGCTTCGGGCTGGTCGTCGGCACTCTGCTGCCGCTCTGCCGGGGTATCCGTACCACGGTGTTTCCGTCGCCGCTGCAGTACCGGCTGGTCCCGACCGCCGTGTACAACTCCAACGCGACGATGTTCCTGAGCACCAACACGTTTCTTAACGGCTACGCGCGCAAGGCGCACCCGTACGATTTCCGCAACGTGCGCTACCTGCTCGCCGGTGCGGAGAAGGTGCAGCAGGCCACGGCCGACACCTGGGCGCGCCGGTTCGGCGTCCGCATCACCGAGGCGTACGGCGTGACTGAGTGCGCCCCGGCGCTTTGCGCCAACACCAAGGCCGACAACCGGTTTGGCTCCGTAGGCCGCCTGTTGCCGGGACTCGACTATCGGCTCGAGCCGGTGGACGGCGTGGAGGAGGCCGGCCGGCTGTTCGTCCGCGGCCCCAACGTGATGAAGGGCTACCTCAACGCCGACGCCAACGCGGCGTTCCAGGCGCTCGATGGCTGGTACGACACTGGCGACATCATCCACGTCGATGCCGACGGCTACTTCTGGGTTCGCGGCCGGGCCAAGCGCTTTGCCAAGGTGAGCGGCGAAATGGTCAGCCTCACCGCCGTCGAGGACGCGCTGGCCGGGGCATTCCCGCAGCATGGCGAGGAGTGCGAGGTGGCGGTGGTGGCTGTGCCAGATGCGGACAAGGGGGAGAAACTCGTCGCCGTGACCAACGAGCCGGCGCTGCAACTCGCCGAGGTGCGCGCCGCCATCACCGCAGCCGGGATGACCAACCTCTGCACCCCGCGCGACCTGCGGGTCATGGAGGAACTGCCCAAGCTCGGCACCGGCAAGCTCAACCACCGCGAAGTGCTCCAGTTCGTCAATCCCAACCCGGCTTGATGACATATACCTTCTCCCAGCGGGAGAAGGTGGCCGAAGGCCGGATGAGGGAGAACGGGGAATTGTTTTTCGCGACACCCCGGCTTGGCCAAGCGCTCTCCCTCTCCCGCTGAGAGAGGGAGCTTGCTCAAGCGCGCTTGGCTTGTTGGTTCGCGAGCCGTGTTTCGCGTTGTCAGCGGGGGCGGCATTTGGTAAGCCGGCGCTATGCGGTTTTTGTTCCGCTGGGCGTATCGCCTGCTCATCCTGTTGCTGATCCTCGGCATTGGGCTGTTCCTCGCCAAGGACGCCCTGGCCAAGTGGTGGATCGTCAGCGAGTTTCGCGAGAACGGGATGGACGCCAAGATCGGCCGACTCGAGATCGGCTTTCCGCTCAACTCCACCGTCGCCGCCTCCGATGTCACGATTTACAATCTGCCCGAATACGGCGGCTCGCCGATGCTCCGGATTGACGACCTGTTTGTCGACTGCGACTTCTCGGAGTTGATGAACGTGCGCCGCAAGCTCAGGCCGCACTTCCGGCAGGTGCGCATCGGCATCACCGAGTTCAACCTCGTGGAGACCAAGGGTGGGGAACGCAATCTCATCTCGCTGCCGGACGCCGTGGCCAAGTCGTCCGCCCAGCACGCGCTCGCCGAGTCGCCTCTCTATTTCACCATCGGCAACCTGAACTTTTCCTGGGAGCGGCTCAAGTTCACCCACCTCGCGGACGCGGGGCAATCCCGCGACGTCAACCTCAACATCGAGGGCTACACTGTGCGGGAAGTCGAGAAGCTCAGCGACCTGCGCCCGCTCTTCGACAAGGTTGCCACCAAGGTCACCTGGAAGGTGCTGCTCGACAAGCTGTTCGGCCGCCTCTTTGGCGACTGAACCCCGCGCTTGGTCAAGCGGCGGCTCCCTTTGCTCACCGGTTTCTGCTCACGGCTCCCTCCTGGATCTGCCAGCGGTGGAGGTTCCCAGCCAGTTCGCCGGGCCAGTTTTCCTCGGTGCAGGTCATGAACACTTGGCCAAGCGCCTGGCCGGTGCGGCTGATCAACGGCATCAGCCCGGCTCGGCGCCTGGCGTCCAGCTCGCCCATCACATCGTCGATCAGCAGGACCGGTGGCGAGCCGTGGATGCCGGCAAGGTAGTCGGCCTGTGCCATTTTCAGCGCGATGGCGATGGTGCGCTTCTGCCCCTCGCTGCCGAACTGCGCCGCCGCCTGGCCGTCGAGTGTCAGCTTGAGCTCGTCCCGGTGCGGCCCGACCAGCGTCGTGCGGTAACGCTGCTCGCGGGCCCTCGACTTGGCCAGGTCCACCGCAAAATCGTCGCGAATGCTGGGCGCGTAGGCCATGCTGGCATCCTCCGGCTTGGCGGCGATTTTCCGGTAGCCCAAGCGGACGAGCGGTGACAGTTTCTTGACGAGCCCGTGCCGGGCGGCGATGAGTTTTTCGCCGTTCGCGATGAGCTCGCGCGTAAAGCTGTCGATCATCGCCATGTCGGCGGGGTCACGCCGGAGCAGCGCGTTGCGCGAGCGCAACACCTCGGTGTAACGGTGCAGCAGTTCGAGATAGCCGGGCTGCGTCTGCGTGAGCAGCAGGTCGAGAAACCGGCGGCGAGACTTGGCCGGGCCGTTGCCCAGCAGCGCGTCTTCCGTGCAAAAGACCACGGTGCGGAGCGTGCCAAGGTAGTCGGCGACGCGGCGCATTGGCTTTTCGTTAACGGTCAGTTTGCGCTGGGCCGCCGACCAGAAATAGCGGATGTCGCTCTCCGCTTGGCCAAGCGCGAGGCCGCCGGCGAAGAACCCCTTTTGCCCGTTACGAATGATATGCGCGTTGCCAACGCCGCGGAACGAGCGCAGCGTGGCCAGCAGGTAAACAGCTTCGAGGAGGTTCGTTTTACCCTGCGCATTGCGACCCAGCAGCAGGTGAAAGCCCGGCTCGAACGCGGCATCGAGCCGCCGGATATTCCGGAAATCACGCAGTTTGAGCTTGGCCAGGCGCATACCGCATTGTGGGGCGGGGCGGGGCGGGGTTCGAGTCCAAAGCCGCTAAAACCGGAACAACGCCCCCACCTTGGCCACGACCTCGAGATCCCTCATCACCAAGCCGGTCCGCTCGTCGACGTAGCCCTGGTTGACCACGAAGAAAATCTTTGCGCCCGGTTTGTATTCCCACTGCAACCTGCTGTTGACGCCAAGCGATTCAGATACGTTGTCGTACTGAAGCAAGTTCGAGAAAACCAAATCCGGGGTGAAGGAATATTTCAGCGTGCCGGAGATCATCTCGATTTCTGACTCTCCAAATTGATCCCAGTCGATATAGTTGATGGAATACTCCGCACTAACATTGAGTTTAGGCCAGGGAATGTAGCGTGTTTCCATGCTAACCTGATGACTAGTTCCATCATAGAATCCGCCTGCCTTATATGACGGAAAAAACATAAAAGGACGACTCAGTCCAAAATAACCCGCCAACCTTATTTCCCACCAATCGTATTCGCCGGCGGAAATCATTGACCCGTCAGCGATATGAAAATCTTCATCAGGCCGATCTGTCACATGATAAGCTCTAAGAGAGACCATGTCTTGAGACTCCAGGTATAATGATGCCAAGGCAAATGTATGTTCCACGTCTACTAACTCGTTGTTAAGATTCGTATTTAATTCCACCTCGTAACCATGACGAGAGTTGCGCAACCAACTGATGGAATCGTAATAAGGAATAAAATCAGTTTCAAACTGATAACGCCGAATCCCTCGACGTCTCACAAAACCCATCGCTGGATTAAACTCCTCGCCAATCTCTGTAATACTCGCCGAAAAATCCAGATTGCGATCAAAGATTTTTGCTTCCGTGCCCCACGCCGGATCCAGACCCGACTGATCCTCGGTGTAGGTTCCAAGTGTGTACAGATTGGCTACAAGGGTTTTGCCTCCCAGCACGTTGCTGTTGCGGTATTGAAAATCCAAACCCGTTACGGAGTTCATCATATCCGAATTCGGATCACCAATGGTCGTGAGGAAGCCTATCGAGGACTGTTCGAAAAGGTTCTTGCTGACACGGCTAACGAACACGTTACGAGGTCCATCCTCGCCATCCACCACCGCATCTAGCATGCCGATGTTGTAATCCTTTATCCTGCCAGTAACTTTTCCAGCGAAGTGGATTGGCATCACCTCCCCGCGGTTGCTCAAGCCGATGCGGCGACTGAAAAACGGCATCATCATCTGACCGGAACTTGATGACCTTCTGCGACTGGCTGACTCCGCCCCGCCGAAAGCAAAAATGCCGGAATCTTCGAGAAAGAACTGTCGCTTTTCAGGGAAGAACAATGGATATCGGGTAAGGTTGACTTGGCGTCGATCAGTTTCCGTCTCGGCGAAGTCGGTGTTCACGCTCGCCAGCGCTGTCAGGCTTGGGGTTAATCGATAACGGATATCGAACCCGGCATCACCGAGTAAATCGGAATCATCCTTTTCATAATCCTTGCGATATTTGCCGATAGCGTATGGATTCACATCCAGTCCTAGACCTTGCTTTAGTCCCCGTAGCCCGCTCAGGTTGCCTGCTTCTGAAAGATGATGAGGATAAACTTCGCTCCGCGCATTGGCCCAGATACCGCGTTCACCTATGCGCCCTATGTTTCTAGAAATATTCAATCCCCAAGTATCGTTGTTTTCATCAAAACTCAATGTCTTGAATGGGATGGCTAATTCGGTGGACCAACCCCAGCTATGAACCTTCGATCTGGCCCTCCAGGCACCATCCCATTCGTCTCCTCCATAGCCGTTATTGCTGACTGCTCCGTCCCGGCGAGCGCTATTTGGATTAGTCGAAAAGATGTAACCGTTCCGTCGATCCAAAAACGTATCCAGGCTTACGTAGACATTGTCCTCAAATCGCATCGACTCATCCCGCTCCATGTTTAGGGCAACTAGTTCACTGACTTTCGAATCGAAACACCATACGCCGATATACAGCGTGTCATCGTCATACAATATCCTGAACTCAGTGCGTTCTGATTGTGGTTCATTTTCTTTGGTAGATACCTGAATTAACTCCCCGGCGGGTTTGGCTTTTTGCCAAACTTCGTCGTTTAGGTGACCGTCGATGTCGGGGGCTTGGTCGACGCGCAGAGCAGCGACGGTTGGGCGACCTCGGAAGGTGCCTTTGCTTTCCGGTGCGATAATAGAGTGCTCGACTGCCGAGGCCTCTTGGGGAAGTGCGGTTAGCAACGCCGCGGCGGCCACCAACTGCATCGTTGGGCGGTTCGTTTGCTTTCTCAAAAAGTGGGAGGGAATGATGGGTTAGCCCAAGTTGGGGAAGGCAGCATTGAGGTCAAGCGTGTCGCCGGTGGCTTGCTGCAGTTTTTGCAGGCGCTTGTAGAGGCGCTTGACGATCTTGGCTTTTGATTCATCGTCGGCCTGGTCGTTCATCTCCAGCGGGTCGCGCTTGACGTTGTAAAGGCGCGCCTTGGGGATTTTCGGGTAAAGGATCAGCTTCCAGTTGCCAACGGTTACGGATCGCTGCAGACCGAGGTAGGCACCGTACACGGCCTTGACTTGCGACTCCTTCGTTTTGCCGTTGAGGAGCGGCATCAAGCTCTGGAACTCGACCTGCTCCGGGCGCTTTGCCCCGGCGATGTCGAGCGAGGTGGCCATCACGTCCTGAAGGTAGATCGGTGCAGCGATCTTGTCGTCGCCTTTGATGCCGGGGCCGGCCGCGATGAACGGCACGCGTGTGCTGTGTTCGTACAGGTTTTGTTTGCCGAACAAGCCGTGATGCCCAACGCCGAGACCGTGGTCGGCGCTGAAAAAGATGTACGTGTTGTCGGCCTGGTCGGATTTTTCCAGTGCATCGAGGATGCGGCCAATCTGCGTGTCCATGTGCTCGATGATCGCGTAATACTCCTGCCGATGCACCTTGACGGCGTGGTGGGTGCGGGGGAACGGCCCGAGTTTTTCGTCGCGCAACCGGGCGCTGTTGCCAATCGCGTCCTTGAAAGGGTACTCGTCGAGGTAGTTTTCCGGCACTTCGATGCGGCTCAGCGGGTAGCGGTCGATGTACTCCTTCGGGGCCTGCCGCGGGTCGTGCGGCGCGTTGAACGCGATATACATGAAGAACGGCCGCTCGTCGCGCTTGGCTTCGCCGATGTAATCGACCGCGTCATCCGCGACCACCTCGCTCCAATGTTTGCCACCCCGCCAGAACCCCTCGAACTTCACGTCGTACGGGCTCCACGGATCCGGCTTGCCCGGCAGCGGCCGGTTGTAGCCCTCGGGAGTCTGGTTCGGCATGCCGCCGCGGATGTTTCGGGCGACCTGAAACGCCTTGTCGGCGGGAGCCTGAATATGCCACTTGCCGGTGAAAAACGTCTGGTACCCGGCGCGGCCCATCACCTGCGGCCACAGGTTGGCGTACTCCGCCTCGCGGGTAGCCTGCTGCGCGGGCGTCAGGTTTTTGCCTTTGCCGCGGAGCACTTGCGACGCCGTTTGTGCCCGCCAAATATGCCGGCCGGTGATCAGCATGTGGCGGCTGGCCACGCAGACCGCGCCGCTCCATGAGCCCATGTTGTAGGCGCGGGTGAATTGTGTGCCGCGCTTGGCCAGGCGGTCGAGGTTCGGCGTGTCGATGTCGGTCAGGCCAAGGTTGCCCACCGTCTCGTAGCATTGGTCATCGGCAAAGATGAACAACACGTTCGGCTTGGTTTTGGCGTGCGCCTGGCCAAGCGCGAGGTAGATCGCGCAGAGCGCCGTGAGGCGGCCAAGAAGTTCGATCATGTTTTTCATGAAAGGACGAATTTGTCGGGGGCGAGTATTGTAGGGCTTGGCCAAGCGGAGTCGAGCCAATAAGCTGCGCCGGACTTCGGTTTGCCCGGGCGGCATCGCCGGAAAGCTCACCCGTCACATGGCCTACGAATCGTATGCGGAATTTCTGGAAGCCCTCGAGCAGGCGGGCGAGCTGACCCATGTCAGCGAACCGGTCGCCACCGAGTTGGAAATCACCGAGCTGGCAGACCGTGAGATGAAGAAGCCGGGTGGCGGTAAAGCGCTCCTGATCGAGCGCCCCACCGTTAACGGCGAGATCTCCCCGATGCCATTGGCCATCAACACCATGGGCTCGGCCAAGCGGATGGCCATGGCGCTCGGAGCCGAGAGCGTCGACGCCGTGGCGGAGGAACTGGGCTCGCTCGTCCAGGCCAAGCCGCCCACCGGTCTGCGCGAAACAGTCGCTCTGCTTGGCCAAGCGCTTGGCCTGCGCCATGCCCGGCCGAAAAAAGTCCGAAGCGGCCCATGCAAGGAGGTCATTCACCGATTTGATTCTCCGCCCTCACGCACCGAGCCTTGGCCAAGCGCACCGGACGTTAATGATCCCTCAACCCTAACCCCTAACCCCTCAACTCTTTTAGATCTGCCGATCATCAAATGTTGGCCGCTTGACGGTGGGCGTTTCCTCACTCTGCCTTGTGTCATCACGCGCGATCCGGACACCGGCGACCGGAACCTCGGTATGTATCGGATGCAGGTATACGACGACCAGTCGACCGGCATGCATTGGCAGTTGCAAAAAGTCGCCGCGCGCCACGGCCGCCGCTACTACGAGACCGGCGAGCGGATGCCGGTGGCGGTGTTTCTCGGCGGCGACCCGGTCTATCCGTTCTGCGCAACCGCCCCGATGCCGGACGGGCTGGACGAGTTCCTGCTCGCCGGCTACCTGCGCCGCAAGTCGGTGGAGATGGTGCAATGCGAGACCTGCGACCTCGAGGTGCCGGCCAACGCCGACATCGTGATTGAGGGCTACGTCGACCCGACCGAACCGCTGCGCGACGAGGGACCGTTCGGC
>CAYWMH010000048.1:0-12166 GCA_964459315.1 uncultured Verrucomicrobiota bacterium | reverse complement strand
CAGCGAGGCCTGTACTTTCTGCAGGAAACCGTCCTGCGTTTGTGTAAAGGACGTCGCGTTTCCTATGTTCGATTTGACAGCACTGTTTCGGTTGATTTGCGCCTCGAAGCGCATACTTTGCGCCAAACCGGCTGCATCATCCTCCGGGGAAGTAATCTTTGAACCGGAAGATAATCTAGCTAAGGATTTACCGAGCGCACTTGTGGACCAAGCCAGGCTTCGCGCCGAAGCCATGGCCGCTGTGTTGGTATTGATAACCATAAGACAATTCCTTTCGTCTTGGATAGGTTAAACGATGACATCCGTGTCATCGGGCAGGGTTTATGATCGGCCATGCCAGACCGTTGGAGGAATCGTTCCTCACGCAACTGCATGAAGAATCGGCATCCCGCCCAATCTCTTTAGGATTTTTTTTAGGAAATTGAAAAGTCGAAGCAGCGAGAATTCATCAATTGTTCAACGGCTGGGAACTGCGCAAATAGGCCATTAAATCGCGAATTTGCCCGTCATTGTAACCGTTCAACAGCCCGCCCGGCATTAGTGATACCCCTTGCGCCTTCAACTCGCGGATTTCCCCGCGATCGAATGTTGCGTCCTGTCCGTCGAACCCCCGCAGCACCACCGACCGGTTGTCCTGCTCGACAAGAAAGCCGGTGGCCAAGCGCCCGTCGTTCGTGGTCAGCAAAAAATTCTCATACCCCTCTCGAATCTCCGCGCCGGGGTTAATGATGCTTAACAGCATTGTGTCCAAGTCGTCACGCTGATATGCCGTCAGGTCGGGCCCGATCTGCCCGCCCTGCTCGAACAACCGGTGGCATGACCCGCAACTCGCCGCGTACAGCTTCTTCCCCTCGTATGGGCTGCCCGGCTCGGCCGTGACGACCTTGGCCAAGCGCTGGATCTCCTGCTCCAGCCGCACCGCGTCCGTCTCCGAGCCGGCGAAATGCCTCGACAGCAGTTGGCCAAGCCGTTCGTCCCCGTGGGAACGCAGCAGGCTGACCACTTCCGCCGAGACTAGGCCAGCGGCCAAGTCACCTGCATCGACGGCACGCAACAAATCAATCGCCCAGTCCGCCCGGCCGGCCAGCAGCGTCCCGGCGGCCTTGCGCAATTCATCCGGCAACGCGCCGTACACGGCCAGCAACGCCTCCGGGATACGTCCGTCGTTGTAAGGCTTGAGCGCGCCCAGCGCGGCCCGCCGTAAATCATCACCCGGCTCGCTCTTCACGATGCCGAGCAGCACCGGGATTGCCATCGCGCTTGGCACTTGACCAAGGATCTCGGTGTACTGGAGGCGCATGAGCTTGTCGGCTTTCGGATTGGCAATCACCCGCAATGCCTCTTCCAACGCCTTTAGTTCTCCCCGTCGAAGCCCCAACGCCACGGAGCCTCCCCCATACCGTGCCATCGCCGCCATCAACCGTTCCGGCAACGCCGCTATCGAGCGTCCCTTGTTAGCCTGTTCAAATCCGCCCATTAAAATTTTGGATGAGTCTGCATCCGGTGCCAATTCAAACAACCTCGCGCTCTTCAACAAATCCGCCCCTGTCCCGGCCTTAGCGAACCTGCGGATGAGCCGACTGAGCAAATGCTGTCGCACCAGCGATTTTTGCCAAAGTGACTCGTCTTCAAAAAAATCAAGCACATTGCCGGCATTCCGGTTTAGCTTTGACTCAAGCGCCCACCACACCATGAGTGGCTGATAAATATCCCCCGAATCCGCGTCATGCTCCATCAGTGAGCGAATAATCAGAAGCGCCTGATTAGACGGCAGGCGTTTGGCTGTTGCCGCGAGCTGGCTCCGTACCTCGACATGGGGTTCGCGCTTGGCTAAGTGAGCCAATCGCTTGGCCAACGGCTCCGTCACCACACTTTCATCCCCCAACAGGCGAACCGTCCATGCCCTCACATGAGGGTCAGCATGCTTCAAAGTTTCTGTTGCAAAGTCAGGGTTAAATCCACCAGACAAATTTACCGCCCAGAACGCCTCCAGTGCCGCTTGACCAATTGATTCGACGAGCAACTCTTTTAATTCCGGCAGAACCGAGACATCTTTACGGTCACCCAACAACCGAAGCGCAGTCTGACGGTGCCACTTGTCCTTGTGTTGCAGCAATTCGACCAACTCCAACGAAGTATTGTTGGCAAAGTTGTACGATTTCAAGTTTGCAGCACCCTTGGCCCGCAACCGGTACACCCGGCCATTTTGAGGATCGATCCGGCCCTCATGATTGCGATAATGGTTCACCTGTGAATCATACCAGTCGCATACATACACCGCACCATCCGGCCCGGCCTTTATGTCGACCGGCCGAAACCAACTGTCACTGCTCTTGATAGGATGACCAGTGTCCTGCGTCTTGAACGACGATCCAATCGCGGTTCGGTCGCTCATCACCACTCTTCCTTGTATTGGTTCCACACCGAGGATTCTACCGAGATATTGTTTGGGCAAACCGTCCCCTTCGTAGACGATAAAATTGTGCGTGAAGCGTGGTACCTTGTTATGCGGCATGGCATTAAAATAACCAAACGCATACGGGTTACTCAGCGGCCCGTGCTTGCTACAACCCTTGCGCAGATAGCCACCCTGCACGTAATGCAACCCTCTCGTGTCTCCACCGTTGTGGCCGGAGTAAATTCGGCCCTGTGCGTCGATCTCCACCCCAACGGTGTTCCCGCCGCCCTCAGCAAAGACCTCGTACCGGCGTGACTCCGGATGATACCGCCAGATGTTTTGGCCCATGGAAAAGATCTCTTTTTCGTCAAACCCGGGACGAATCACCTTGGCGGTTACCGTGCTTCCTTGCGCGGCGTAAAGCCAACCATCCGGGCCCCAACGTAGGCTGTTGACCACCGAGTGAGTGTCCTCCAGACCGAAACCGGCCAAGTGTACCACTGGATCTCTGTCCGGGATATCATCGCGATTTTCGTCCGGATAAAAAAGCAGGTACGGCGGGTTAAGCACCCACACCCCGCCGCGCCCATGAGCCAGCGAGGTAACAATGTTGAGCCCGTCGAGAAACGTCTTGTGCCGATCGTACTTCCCATCGCCGTCGGTGTCTTCGTGGATGGTGATCTTGTCGCGGCCGCGAACGTGATTGGGCGGCGCAGCCGGCACCGAGTCGTAAATCACGCGCCAGTAGTTGTCCCGGCTGGTCATCTTCAGCCCAGCCGGATTCGGGTACTGCCGGTACTGCACCAGCCACAACCGGCCGCGCTCGTCGAAGTTCACGAATAATGGCTGCTCCACTAGTGGCTCGGCCAACACTTGGTCAATCTCCAGGTCGTCGAACATCGTGAACCGCCCAAGCGACTCAGCCGGGGAAAGCGGCCCCGCCAGCGCTTGGCCAAGCGCGATCAGGCAGGCGAACTGCAACACGATTTTATTCATCTGAAACTGGCAGCTCCCCGGAGCGTAACGGCCCGGCCCGGCGGTGTAAAGCCGGCGAAATTCACTCCTTCTCCCGGCGGTATGCCTCGGCGAGGAGGGTGACCGGGTGGGCCACACGGATGTCCGACTGGCACTTGGCCAGGCCATTGTTGATGTGTAGCGAGCAGCCGGGATTGCCCATCGCCACGACCTCCGCACCGGTGGAGCGGATATGGCCGACCTTGCGTTCGAGCAGCTTGTTGGCCATCTCCGGCTGGGTGATGTTGTAGATGCCGGCGCTGCCGCAGCACCATGTGCTCTCCGGCAGCTCAGCCAGTTCAAGCCCCGGGATCGCCTTCAGCAATTGCCTCGGCTGCGCGGTGATCTTCTGCCCGTGGCAAAGGTGGCAAGCCTCGTGGTAGGTGATCTTCTGCGCCTGGCCAGGCGCTTGGCCAAGCGGCGCGCGCACGCCGATCTCTGCCAGCCATTCGTGGATGTCCTTCAGCTTGGCGTCCCATTCCATGGCCAAGCCGGCGTATTTTTCGTCCTCTTTCAGCAGCGCGTGGTAATGCTTGAGGTGCGAACCGCAACCGGCGGCGTTGCTGATGATGGCGTCGAACTCAGCGGGCGGAAACAGGTTGATCATCCCGCGCGCCTGCTGCTGGGCCATCGTCCATTCTCCGTTGTGCGCGTGCAGCGAGCCGCAGCAGCCCTGGTTGCGCGGCGTATAAACGTCGCAGCCGTTCTCGGCCAGCACCTCGACGGTGTCGCGATTGACATCGCTGAAAATGAGGTCCTGCGCACAGCCGGTCAGCATGGCGACGCGATACCGTTTTTCGCCCTTGCCCGGGGTCTCGAGTTGGATGAGGTCGTCGGAGAATTTGGGTTGAATCTCCGGCGTCATTGCCTCGAGTTCACCCAAGCGATTGGGCAGCAGCTTGAGGACGTGGCTGCCGCGCACGAGCGCCTTCAGACCAAGCGCACTGTAAAGCCGTATCAAGCGGCCAAGCAGCTTGAGCCGGGAGTGCCGGGTGAACAGCCACTTTAGCGTCACGCGCCGGATGAACCGTCGCCAGGCGGAGTCGATGACCTTTTTTTCCTCCACTTCCGCGCGGGCGTGTTCGAACAACTCGGCATAGTTCACGCCGGCCGGACAGGCGGTCATGCAGGCGAGGCAGCCGAGGCAAAAATACATCTCGTCGGCAAAGGTTTTCGTGGCCTCCAGTTCGCCATCGGCGATGGAGCGCATCAGCGCGATGCGGCCGCGCGGGCTGTTGCGCTCGAGCTTGGTCTCGTCGTACGTCGGGCAGGTCGGCAGGCACATGCCGCAATGCATGCATTGCTGCACGACCGAGTAGTCGAGGTCTTTCAGGTGTGAAACTGGAGCGGCAGCGGGCGGCATCGGAGCGGCAGCGTACCGCGCCTGGCCAAGCGGAGTCGAGCGATGGGTTGAACGCCGGGCGGTTTTGTGGCTTGATCAGGCCTCAAGCCGTTCACGCAAATCATTGAAATGAAATCGTACCGGATCAAACCAACCCTGACCGCTGTCGCCGCCCTGTCGCTGGCGATTAACCTTTCCGCACAACGCCACGGCCCGGCCGCCGCCGCCGAACAGGCCAAGCTGCTGCAACCCCACCCGGAACTGCAGGCCACACTGTTCGCCTCCGAGCCGATGCTGCTCAACCCGGCCAACATGGACATCGACGCCGAGGGACGCGTCTGGGTGACCGAGGGCGTGAACTACCGCCTGTTCAAGCCTTGGGGCAAAATCCAGCCCGAGGGCGACCGCATCCGCATCCTTGAGGACACTGACGGCGATGGCCGGGCCGACTTGGCCAAGACCTTTTACCAAGGCAACGATGTGAACGCCGCTCTGGGCATCGCCGTGCTCGGCACTAGAGTGATCGTCTCCTGCTCGCCCAAGGTGCTGCTGTTCACCGATGAAAACGGGGACGACAAGGCCGACGGCC
This sequence comes from uncultured Verrucomicrobiota bacterium, assembly GCA_964459315.1. Lineage (GTDB taxonomy): Bacteria > Verrucomicrobiota > Verrucomicrobiia > Limisphaerales > UBA1096 > UBA1096. The sequence continues at coordinate 6,823 of CAYWMH010000048.1, read as the reverse complement.
CGCCGACGGTGCTGTTCAACGGCATCGGCGGCGTGGACCACGACCACGGCGCGCATGCTTTTGTTTTCGGCCCGGACGGCAAACTGTACTTCAACGTCGGCAATAACGGCGGCCAGTTGAAAACGCCGGACGGCAAATCGTTCATCGTCGACAAGGCCGGCAACGAGGTGAACGGTCGCGGCCGGCCGTATCGTCAGGGGCTCGTCTTCCGGTGCAACCTCGACGGCAGCGGAGTCGAGACGCTTGGCTACAATTTTCGAAACAACTACGAGGTCGCCGTCGACTCGTTCGGCACCCTCTGGCAGTCGGACAACGACGACGACGGCAACCGCGGCGTGCGCATCAACTTCGTGATGGAGTTTGGCAACTACGGCTACACCGACGAGTTGACCGGGCGCGGTTGGCGCACGAAGCGCACCAACCAGGAAAAGGACGTGCCATCGATGCATTGGCACCAGAACGACCCGGGCGTCATCCCGAACCTCCTCCAAACCGGCCAAGGTTCGCCAACCGGCATCGCGATCTACGAGGGCAAACTGCTGCCGGCCGTTTTTCAGGGGCAAATGATGCACTGCGATCCCGGCCCTCGCGTGGTGCGTGCCTACCCGGTCAAGCGCAGCGGCGCCGGCTACACCGGCGAGACCGTCAACATGCTAACGAGCAAGGATCCGTGGTACCGCCCGTCCGACGTCTGCACCGCCCCCGACGGCTCGGTGTTTGTAGCCGACTGGCATGACGGACACGTTGGCGGACACCACATGACCGACCACAAACCGGGGCAGATGACCGGCCGCATCTCCCGCCTCACGCCAAAGGGCAGCGACGGCCGTTACGCCGTGTCCCAAAAGCAGACTGCCCTCTCGATGCTGGCCTCCCCCAACTTGGCTGCGCGCTATATTGGTTGGCAGCAGTTGAACAAGGTTGGCGCAGCGGCCGAGGGCACGCTGGTCAAGCTCTGGCAGGGCGATGACCAACGCCTGCGCGCCCGAGCATTGCACCTGCTCGCGCGCATTGACGGGCTCGAGAAAAAGTACATCGGCATGGCGCTTGGCGATGACAACCCGGACATACGCATCACCGGTTTGCGTATCGCCCGCGAGCGCGGCATCGATGTCATCCCGCTGGTGAAGCAACTCGCCGGCGACCCGTCCGCCGCCGTTCGCCGCGAGTGCGCGATTGCGCTGCGCCACAACGAATCGCCGGAAGCACCGGCCCTCTGGGCCAAGCTGGCGCAGCAACATGACGGAAACGATCGCTGGTACCTCGAGGCGCTTGGCCTCGCGCTTGACCGGCAGCAGGACAAATTCTTCGGCGCTTGGCTCGAGGTCGTTGGCAGCGAATGGGACACGCTGGCCGGGCGCGACATCGTCTGGCGTTCGCGCTCGAAAAAGACGCCCGACCTGCTAGTCAAAATACTCCTCGACGAAAAAACCGGGGAGGCCGACAAGCCGCGGTACATCCGCGCGCTCGACTTTCAGTCCGGGCCGGAGAAGGAGGCCGCTCTGATCAAGCTGCTCAGTGCCGGAGGTTGATCACTCCGCGAGCAGCGACTCAATAAACGGCAGGTCAGCCGGCGTGGTGGCCTTCGGATTCGGCTGGTCGCACTCGATCAACCGCACCGCTTGGCCAAGCGCCTCGCAGGCGGCGGTATCGTCAGTGACCGACAACCCGTCGGCGCGAACCTTGGCCAAGGCGGCCAGAATGATCTCCCGCCTAAAAACCTGCGGCGTCTGCACGGACCACAGGTTTTCGCGGTCGACCGTCCCGGCAATTTGCGCCTGGCCGTCGCCGCGCTTGAGCGTGTCGGTCAAGCGCTTGGCCATGACGGCCGCGCCCATCTCCCGGGCAGCGGTCACTGCCAGTTGGGCGGAAGCCAACGGCAGGCACGGCCTTGCGCCGTCCTGAATTGCGACGATCTCCGACCCGGCATCGGTGGCGTTGACACCGTTCCAGACCGAGTCCTGCCGGGCCGCCCCGCCGACGACGAGTCGCCACGGCGTTTGGGCCTCGATGCGCCCGGCCAATTCCTCGAAAAGCGGCCGCGCATCATCGCGAATCACCAGAATAATCTCGTCGGCGTCGGGGAACAGGTCACAGCGTCGCCACGTGTGGCCGACCAGTGGCAGACCGGCAACCTCCATGAACAGCTTATCGCCCTGCCCCATCCGCGAACCGCGACCGGCCGCGACGATGACGATGGACACCCCCGACATGATCCCCGACTACGCGATCAGGTCGTGCGCCACATGACCGTGGACATCAGTCAGGCGCATGTCGCGGCCATCAAAGAAGTAGGTCATTTTTTTGTGATCCATTCCGAGTAGGTGCAGCATCGTGGCGTGCATGTCATGGATATCGAGCTTATTCTCAACCGCGCGGTAGCCGAACTCGTCAGTCGCACCGTAGGTGATGCCAGGCTTGGCCCCGCCGCCGGCCATCCAGATGGTGAAGCCGAACGGGTTGTGATCGCGGCCGTTACTGCCCTGCGCGAACGGCGTGCGGCCGAACTCACCGGACCACACAACGAGCGTGTCCTTAAGCATGCCGCGAGATTTCAAGTCGCGCAGCAGCCCGGCGATCGGCTGGGCGGTTGCGCGGGAGTTGTCGCCGTGGGTTTTCTTCAGGCCACCGTGAGCGTCCCAGCGGTCGTTGCCGCTGATCCGCGGGCAGGTCAATTCGATGAAGCGCACGCCCTTCTCCACCAACCTGCGGGCGATGAGGCACTGCATGCCGAACGTGCGTGTCGGGTCGTACTTGGAGTCGAGCCCATAAAGTTTACGCGTTGCTTCGGTCTCGCCCTTGACATCGATCAACTCCGGCACGGCCGCCTGCATGCGGTAGGCCATCTCGTAATTCGCGATGGCCGACTCGAGTTCGTCCACCTTCCCCAGCCGATTGAGCACGCCCTGATCGAGTTTGTTCAGCAATCCCAGCTTGGCCTGTTGAACGCCCGGCCGGCTTTCGCGTGGGCGAATGTCCGCCAGCGGTTCCTTGCCGGTCTTGAACACCGTTGCCTGATGACTGGCCGGCAGGAAACCGTTGCCAAAATTGTCCCAGCCGCCGGACGGGATCAGGCCGCCGTTGAGCACGACAAAACCGGGCAGATCGGTCGCCTCGGTGCCCAGCCCGTAACTCATCCACGCACCCATGCTTGGCCGGCCCTGCACACCAAAGCCGGTGTGCAGGAAAAAGTTCGCGCTGTTGTGCTCGGAAAACTTGGAGGTCATCGAGCGCACCACGCACAGCTCATCCGCCATCTCGCCGACGTGCGGGAACAGGTCGCTCACATTCAGCCCGGACTGACCGTACTTCTTGAAATTCCACGGCGACTTCAGCGTCTTGCCGATGTTGTCAAACTGCGTCGGGTTGATCTTCGCGGAGAACGGCTTGCCATTGTCCTTCTCTAGACGCGGTTTGTAGTCGAACGAATCGACCTGCGACACGCCGCCATCCATGTAGAGAAAAATGACGCTCTTGGCCTTGGCGTCGTGATGCGGTTTGCGCGGCGCAAACGGCGAGTTGGACTTCCCGTAGGTCGGGTCGGCGAGCAGACTGCTCAACGCCACCGCGCCAAACCCGGTGGCACAACGCCCCAGCATCTCGCGCCGGCTCATCGGCCGCGGCATGAAGTTTTGACATCCTTTACTTTGCAATTTCATTTCGTTTTAAAAATCAGGTCAGTTGACGAACACAAACTCCTTCACGTTGAACAACGTGTGGCAGAGGTCGGTCAGAGGTTGCTTGAGTGAGTCGTTGCCGCCCTCTTTTTTCTGGGCTTCGATGAAGCCCACCGCCGCCTCGGCCTCCCACGGTTCCGGGTCGCGCCCGAACGCCAGCTGGTAGGCGAGGTTTACCAGTTCACCCGTGGCGGATGTTCCGGAGTTCAAAAGTGCGTCGGCCCAAATCGATGCCTGCGCATGCACGAAAGGATTGTTCAACATGATCAATGGCTGCGCCGGCGAGTTGGACACCACACGCTTGCCGATAGTCGAGAACGGCGTGGGCTTGTCGAACGCCATCAGCATCGGCTCGAGGTGATTGCGGCGCACCTCGACGTAAATGCTCCGGCGTCCGTCGCCATCCATCGGACCGCTGCCGCCGGGACTGCGGTTGTTCCGCATGAACGGCGTGATGTGCACCATCGGCCCTTTGCCGAACTGCCGCTTGTCGATGCGGCCGGATACAGCGAGCAACCGGTCGCGGATCACTTCGCCCTGCAACCGGCGGATCGGCATCCGATGCAGCAGGTAGTTGTTCGGATCAACCTTCGCGCTGGCCATGTTCGGCTTGCTCGACTGCCGGTACGTGCTGGAGAGGACCACCTGCCGAATCATGTCCTTCAACGACCAGCCGCGATCCATGAGTTGTGAGGCGAGAAAATCGAGCAGATCCGGGTGCGTGGGTGCCTTGCCGGTGGCGCCGAGGTTGTCGACGGTCTCGACAATGCCGCGCCCGAACAGATGATGCCAGAGACGGTTCACCACCACGCGCGAAACGAACGGGTTGGCGGGGTCGACCATGCGCCTGGCCAGGGCCATCCGGCCGCTCCCACGGTCGGGCGCCTCGCGCTTGGCCAAGGCCTCCAGAAACGATCGCGGCACCAGCTTTGTCTCCGGTGCCTTGTGATTGCCGCGCACCAAAATCGGCTCATCCTCACCGCTGCCATCCAGCAGGGTTAGCGCCCAAGAAGCGCCCGGGATAGCCTTTTCAATCTCCGATCGCTGCTTTTGAAACACCACGAACCCGGCCGCCGCTTGGCCAAGGTCTACCGGGCGTTCCAGCAAATGATCGTGGCGAATCACCCAATTGAGTAACTGCGCCGTTTCGCGACCGGCCTTTCCACCCGCCTGGTCGCCTGCAGCGGAAACAAACACGTCGGCCAAGCCCTTGGCCAAGCCGGTGTCGCTCTCCAGCAGCTTGGCCAAGCGCGAGTTCACCGGGCGGATCACCGGCGGTTCGCTCCCGCCGTACTGCACCCGCTCGAGCGCGAAGTCGCCGCGCGGCGTAAACTCCACGTGCACCCGAAAGCCGATGTAGTCGCGCACGCGATGCCCGTGCCACTTCCACTCGTCGCCCTTGCTGTCGAGTTTTTGGCGGACGATCCCGTGCAGCGGTCCGGCGACCTGCCGGTGCGAGTTCACCGCCATGAACACGTCTGCCTTGCCCTTGTAGCGGTACCAAAGCATGTCGCCGTTGACGCCAAACGTGCGCGTGCGGATCAGCCCGGAAAAACGGGTGCTTAACTCGTCGTTTCGCGCCGCCCCGTTTTCGTTAAATTCCTTGATCGGCCTGTTCGAGTCGTTACCAAAAACAGGTGATCCGGCTTTCATCGGCCCAGCGCCGAACTGTTTACCACCGGGAAACCACTCGTCGCTACCCTGCTCACGGCGATAGTCCGCTACCATGTCCTCGGCGCGCCAGTCGCGTTCCCATTTGACGTAGTTGCCTTCGCCCTCCTCGACCGTCTCGATGATCTTCACCGTCTCGGCCTGCGCGGTGGTGTCTGCCTCGAGTTTGCGCATCGCGGCCTGCGCATCGCCGCGCGACTGGCCGAGCGCCACCTTGACGATGCCGTGGAGCGGAGCGGCCACGCTGCCCCGTGCCTTGTCGAGGTAGGCCACCCAAGCTGCGAGTTTGTCGGCGTTCAGCTTGGCCGCCTCGGCCTTGGCCTTCACCGTGGGATGCGAGGCGATGTAGTCGGCCGGCTTGGGTGCGCTCTCGCCGGTGGGGATTTCGTTCAAAATTTTCGCGGCCACCGGGAGATAGTCGCTAATGCGGCTCACGCGGGCTTTCACCGTGGCGGCATACTCGGCCACAATTTTGGTCTCATTTTCCGCCCGGAGCTTTTTGAGTTTTTTGTGGGCACCGTCCTGCGCAACCGGGTCGGCGACATCTTTCAAATGATAACCGGAACTCTGCAGGTACCCGGCAAAGGCGTAGTAGTCCGCAGTAGAGATGGCGTCGAATTTATGATCGTGGCAACGCGCGCATCCCATCGTCAGGCCAAGGAATGCCTTGGAGTAAACATCGATCTGGTTGTGTACGCGGTTGCACTCGTCGCCACGAATATCGACCGGTGAATGGGTCGCCTCGCCGAGATGCCAAAAGCCCGCCCCCTTTGCCGATTCATTCTCGCGGGTTGCAGGGTCGAGGCGTGGCTGCTTGACCATGTCCCCGGCGACGTGTTCCACGACGAAGTCGTTGTACGGCACGTCGGCATTAAGTGCGCGGACCACGTAATTGCGGTAGCGATAGGCCTGCGGGATGGGATAATCCGCCTCGTGTCCACGCGTCTCGGCGAAGCGGACAAGGTCGAGCCAATGCTGACCCCAGCGTTCGCCAAAATGCGGCGACGCCAACAGCCGTTCGACGAGATTCTCGTAGGCGATCGGCGACGTGTCAGAAACGAACGCCTCGACTTCCGCCGGCGTGGGCGGCAGGCCGGTGAGGTCAAAGTACAGTCGGCGGATCATCGTCTGGCGCGACGCCGGTCCACTGGGGGTGAGCTTGGCCTGTTGCAAACGGGCGAGGACAAATTGATCGATCGAGGTCTGGGGCCAGCCGGCGTCTGCATCGAGTGCCGGAGGCTGGATGCCCTGCCGCACCGGTTGCCAAGCCCAGTGCTCGGCCTTGCGCTTGGCGATGTCAAACTCGTCCTTGTCGGTGATCTCGGCGGATTTGCCGTCGCGGGGGTCCGGTGCGCCCATTTTGATCCATTCGGTTAATTTCGCGATAGCGGCAGCCGGCAGTTTGTTTTTGGGCGGCATCTGCAGGTCGTCGTTCTCGTAGGACACCGCCTGAATTATCAGGCTGGCCTTGGGAT
>CAYWMH010000047.1:0-12428 GCA_964459315.1 uncultured Verrucomicrobiota bacterium | reverse complement strand
TGGATGTCGGCGACAATTTTTTTTACCTGCCTGACGCAGGCAAGCACCTCGACGTTGAAGCGTTGCTTGAGCAGTTTCTTGGCGACGGCTCCGGCGGCGACGCGGCCGACGGTTTCGCGCGCGCTGGAGCGGCCGCCGCCCTGCCAGTTGCGGAAGCCAAATTTCTTCTGGTAGGTGTAGTCGGCGTGCGAGGGGCGGAACTTGGTTTTCTTTTCCGCGTAGGCCTCGGGGCTGAAGTCGGTGTTGTGCACCATCATGAGGAGGGGGGTGCCGAGGGTTTTGCCCTCGAAGGTGCCGTAGAGGATTTGCACGCGGTCGGCCTCGTTGCGCGGGGTGACGATTTTGGACTGGCCGGGGCGCCGCCGCTCGAGGTCGGGCTGTATGTCGGCTTCGCTCAGTTCGAGCCGGGGCGGGCAGCCGTCGAGCACAACGCCAACCCCGCCGCCGTGGGATTCGCCCCAGGTGGTGATGCGGAACAGGTGGCCAAACGTGTTTGGCATGCGCCCATTGTGCTGGAAAACCGTGCGCGTGGCAAATCGGGCTGGCGCAACAAAAGACTGGCGGCGTTTCGGGCATTTCGCGATAGTGGCGGTGCGATGTTCGATAGAGTAAGTTTTTTGGGTGCTTTGCTTGTCGTGCTGGCCTGTGTCGGCGGTGGCTTGGATTTGGCTAAGGCGGCGGAGCCGGGCGCGGTTTTTGGGCATTGGCTCCTCGAGCCAAGCCGCTTGGAGGGCAACAGGCTCAAGGCGTTGACTGGGCCGGATGGCACGCCGGAGGGGCTGGGCCGTTCACTTCGGTTTGTCGTCTCGCCGGGGCCGGGCCATGCGGAGTTTTTGGGACAGCGCTCCCGCATCGAGTTGTCCCCCAACATCGCGGACCTCGGGTTGCCCAGGCGTGAGTTGACGGTCGAGGCGTGGGTAAGCGTCGGGAAACCGATGCAGTGGGGCGGCATCATCGGGGCACTTCAGGACAACGGCACTTACGAGAAGGGGTGGCTGCTCGGCTTCCGCAACGATCGGTTTTGTTTTGCCGTGAACTCCGAGGGCCAAAAGTCTCTGACGTACCTGACGGCGGATCGGGCGTTTGAGCCGGACCGGTGGTATCATGTGGCCGGAGTGTATGACGGCACGACGCAGCGACTTTACGTCGACGGCGAACTGGCCGGGGAGTCGACCGATCAAAAGGGTGCAATCGTCTACCCGCCGAAGGCGTGGATGACGCTCGGCGCGTATCAGGATGACGACGAGTTTTTCTCCATGACCGGTCGACTGCATGAGGTGCGCCTGCTCGGTAGCGCGCTGTCTGTGGCCGAGATCGCCAAGCGCCACTTGGCCAAGCGCGACGCTTTTCCCAAGCCGAAACCAAAACCGAAGCCGTTGGCGATCGCCTACGGGCCGTTCGTCGACTGGGTGGATCGAACGACGGCCACGCTGAGTTGGGAGGTGGACGAGCCGATGAAGGGTCGCGTCCGTTGGTCGATGCCAAGCGGGCAAAGTGTAGAGTTAACTACTGGACAGACCGGCACGCGCCACCTGCTCACGTTGCGCGACCTCGTGCTGGACGGCGAGTACCGATATCAGATTCTTGGAAGCGCGGCCGGCTTGTCGGTGCAAAGCAAACCATACAAGTTTGATTCCTCATTTTACTATCGGCTTCCCGCCACACCGCTTGCCCAAGCGGGTGAAAGTAAGCGGCCTAACCTCCCCGGCTTGGCCGGGCAGATTCTGGAACTGGCCGACGCACGCGCCGGATACGCCCTAGTGCTGGGCGGCGTGGACGGCAGTCTTGCGCTGGAACTGGTTCGGCAATCCGACCTGCAGGTTGTCGTGCTCGAGCAGGACGCCGAGAGGGTGAAGGCCATCCGCGCCGCATTGGACGATGCCGGCGTGTACGGCGTTCGCGCCTCCGTGCTGGTCGGTTCGCTCGGCGAGCGGACGCTTGGCCCGATGCTGTTCAACTTGATCGTCTCGGAGAGGCATCTGCTTGGCGGCCAACTGCCGCCCGCGACCGGCGCGGAGGCGTTGCGTAGCCTTGCCCCGTCCGGCGGCTCGCTGGTGCTTGGCCCGGCGGGTGAACTTGGCAAAGCGCAACGGTGGCTTGGCCAAGCGGGGAGCCGCTTGGTTCGGTCTGACGACGGCAAGGCGCGTTGGTTCGTCCACGAGCGTCCGCGCTTGGCCGGGGCCGGTGAATGGACGCACCAATACGGCAACGCCCAGAACACCTCCTGCAGCGGGGACGACCTCGTGAAGGGCGAGATGGGCGTCAAGTGGTGGGGCGAACCGGGCCCGCGCCCGATGCCGGATCGCGGCCCGCGCAACCCCGCCCCGCTCTCGGCCGACGGCCGACTGTTCATCCAGGGCGACCGGATGTTGTTCGGGCTGGACGCCTACAACGGCACGGTGCTGTGGAGTTTCTCCAGCCCGGAAATGCGCCGCGCCAACATCCCGCGGGACAGTAGTAACATGGTCGCCGCCGGGGAGCGGCTTTACCTCGTGCAGGGCCGATACTGCATCGGCATTGACGGGGCGACCGGCGAGCGGGCGGCGCGATTCCAAGTGGATGAAGGGCGGGGGCACGACTGGTCGTACCTAGCGGCGGTGGATGGCATGCTGATCGGCAGCCGGGTGAAGCGCGGCGCGGTCTATCTCGGCGACGACGGGCAATGGTTTGAGAACTTTGATGCCGGGGACATCAGCCGGGTGACGAGCGACCGGCTGTTCGGTGTCGACCCGAAGAACGGTAGTCGTGCGTGGGAGTACAGCGGCGGGGCGATCGTTAACTCCACGATCACGATCGGGGACGGGGTGGTCTACTTCATCGAGAGCCGTGCCGGGGCCGCGGTGGAGAAGGCCGGCACCATTCAGCCGATTCATCGACTGGGAGAGCAGCACCTCGTCGCGTTGGATCTCCGCACTGGGAAGCCGCAGTGGGATCGCGCCCACGACTTTTCCAAGCTGCAATACATGACCTATCTCGTCTACGCCGACGGCACGCTCGTGGCCACAGGCTCCGACAAGAAGAAGCATTTCCACACCTACGCCATTGCCGCCGTCGAGAAGGCCGTGGAGGCCCAGGACGGCGAGCGGACAATCATCCCGCCGGGCAGTTTGATATGGGAGGATCATCACGCCGCCGGGAAGGATCACCACAGCGGGCATCTGCAACACCCGGTGATCATCGGCAACACGTTTTTCTCCGACCAATGGGCGTTCGACATGCGGACGGGAAAACAGGTGCGGGACGACCTGCCGGAGCGGCGGGGTTGCGGCACGATGTCAGCTAGCAACCACAGCCTTTTTTTCCGACACTACTTCCACGGGATGTGGAACCTCGACACCAACAAGCGCAGCCAGTTTGAGGGGATCCGAAGCGGCTGCTGGCTGGGCTTGATCCCGGCGGGTGGGATGCTGCTCGCGCCCGAAACGAGCGCCGGTTGCTCCTGCACCCACTCCATTCAGACCTCTGTGGGGTACCTGCCAAGAACGATGGAATAGCTTTTTTTTGCTAAGCAAATAGTTCAAAAATTGACATCCCGAGTTTGGTCACTAGGCTCCGCCGCCAATTCGGACGGCGTGAGCTCGCAAGCGCTGTCGCGGATATCCACTAAATCTAACATTCCAAGCTCGAACTATCCCCTGGGGCTGCAGGTTTCATCAACCTGGTCCCCCGGGATTCTTATTTATGGGTCGGTTTGAACGCACCGGCTGCGGTGCTTGAGCCGTGTGGTCTTGAATTCCATTTGCAAACCCCGGCTTCAGGGGTACGGTTTCGCCATCACGATGGCGTTCAGGCGGACTAGGCGTAAGCGGAAAGCAACGTGGATTTACGCGATGGCCGCAATCCTGTTGCTCGCCGCCTGGTTGCAGCGGAACACCGCGTTCGCCGCCGAGGCACATTGGGCGTATCAAGCCCCGGTTCGCCCCGAGTTGCCGCGCTTGGCTAAGCCGCTACCGGGAGCCAATCCCGTCGATCACTTCATACGGCATCGCTTGGTCAAGCGCGGCATTGCGTCGTCACCGTTGGCCAACCCGGAACAACAGGCACGGCGCCTGTTTCTCGACCTGATTGGCCGTCCTCCGCAGCCGGGAGAAGTTGCCGCCTTTCTCGCAGACCCGAGCCAGCGGCAGTACGAATGGATGGTGGACCGGCTGCTCGCCAGTCCGCAGTACGGTGAAAAATGGGCGCGACGATGGCTGGACCTCGCGCGTTACGCAGACTCCAACGGATTTCAGGCCGATCAGTTGCGCGACAGTTGGGCGTACCGTGACTGGGTGATCGATGCCTTCAACGCCGGCATGCCATTTGACCAGTTTGCGATCGAGCAGTTGGCCGGTGACCTGTTGCCCGGTGCGACGCTTTCGCAACGAATCGCCACCGGATTTCACCGCACCCCAACCTGCAACGTGGAGGCCGGCGTTCATCCGGAGTCAAACCGGGTCAACCAGGTGGTCGATCGCGTGAACACAACCGGTACGGTGTTTTTGGGGACGACCTTCGAGTGCGCCCAGTGCCATGATCACAAGCATGATCCGTTCACGATGGACGACTACTACCGGATGTTTGCCTTCTTCAACAACACGCCGCTCGAGGTGAAGCAGGAGGGCAAGGGGGTGACGTGGAATTTTTACGGGCCGGCGCTGTCTCTGCCGCTGTCACCGGAGAAACAAGCCCAACGCGCCCGGTTGCAGGCCCAACTTGACGCCTGCGAGGTCGAAGAGGAGGCCACTCAACTCCGGAAACAGCTCAAGGCGATCCGGCCGCACACGACGCTTGTGATGGAGGAGCTGGCCCGCCCGCGGGACACACATCTGCTATTGCGCGGCGATTACCTGACGCCTGGCGGCCCGGTGGCGGCCGGGACGCCGAAGGCATTGCATCCATTCGAACCCGGGCTGGCGCCGAACCGGCTTGGCCTGGCCCGGTGGCTGGTCGACCCCGCCAACCCATTGACGGCGCGCGTGACGGTGAACCGGTGGTGGGCGGCGTTCATGGGGCGGGGGATCGTGCCAACGCAGGAGGATTTCGGCACGCAGGGGGAACCGCCGACACATCGCGGGTTGCTGGACTGGCTGGCTGTGGAGTTCATCGAGAGAGGCTGGTCGATGAAACAGTTGCACCGGCTGATCGTGGCGAGCCGTACCTACCGGCAGTCGTCGCGCGTGACTGCCGAGCATCTCGAAAAGGATCCGGCCAACCGATACTTTGCGCGCGCGCCGAGGGTGCGGCTGAGCGCGGAAATGATCCGCGATGCTGCGTTGGCAGCCAGTGGTCTGCTGACCCATCGAATGCACGGCCCACCGGTTTACCCTCCGCAACCGGCCGGCATCTGGCGTCACGTCGGGCGAAACGCGCCGAAATTTGTGGCCGCCACCGACGAGAACCGTTTCCGCCGTGGCGTATACGTGGTGTGGCGGCGAGGCGCGCCATACGCCAGCTTTGTGAATTTTGACGCGCCGGACCGTGGGGCTTGCGTGGTCGAGCGGCCGCGCACCAACACGCCACTACAGGCATTGACGCTGTTGAACGACGAGGCTCATGTCGAGATGGCGCTGGCGCTGGCCGCGCGGATTGTTGCCGAGCCCGACCTGCCCGGCGACGAGGAGCGGATTGGCTTCGCCTTCCGCGTGGCCCTCTCCCGCCCGGCCAAGCCGGCGGAGGTGGCGGAGCTGATGAAGCTCTTGGCCAAGCGCACAGAGGAACTGGCCGCCCAGCCAAAGACGGCCCGGCAACTGGTCGGCGACGTGAAGGAGTGGCGCGTGCCGCCTGGCGTGAAGGCCCGGGACTTGGCCAAGTGGTTCGCCGTGGCCAACGTGCTGCTCAATTTGGATGAGGCGATCACGCGGGGCTGACGGATGAATCGACTGCAACAGCGTTATCTGGCCGAGTCCCGAAGGGAGTTTCTCAAGCACACCGGCGTTGGCATCGGTGCGCTTGGCCTCGCCTCGGTGTTCAATGATCGGCTGTTCGCTGCGCCGTCGAAGCCGGGCCGCGGGGATACATCGGCTCCGCTTTGGCCGCACGTTGCATCCCGAGCCAAGAATGTCATTTACATCCACCTGGTCGGCGGGCCGTCGCAACTAGACTTGTTCGACTCCAAGCCTGAACTGACCAAGCGCAACGGCCAGAAATGCCCGGATCACATGTTTGAGGGCAAACAACTCGCGTTTATCCGGGAACACCCGACGCTGCTCGGCTCTCGGTTTGGCTTTCATCGTCACGGTCAGGGCGGGCTGGAGTTGTCCGAGCACCTGCCGCATTTGGGATCGGTCGCCGACGACCTTGCGCTAATCAGGACCGTGCGCACCGAGCAATTCAACCACGCGCCGGCGCAGTTATTCCTTCACACCGGATTCGAGCGATTCGGCCGGCCGGGGATCGGCTCGTGGGTGAGTTACGGGTTGGGATCCGCGAACCGGAATCTGCCCGGCTACGTGGTGCTGATCACCGGCAGCGTGGCCGGCGCGGGCAACAGCCTGTGGGGGAGTGGCTTTTTGCCGACGATCCATCAGGGGGTGGAATTCCGCAGCCAGGGCGATCCGGTGTTGTTCCTCTCCAATCCGGGCGGTGTCACGCCAAAGAGCCGCCGCGACATTGTCGATGGCATTAACGCGCTGAATCGGATCGCGCTGGCGGATGTCGGCGACCCAGAGATCGCGACGCGCATCGCGCAGTACGAGTTGGCGTACCGCATGCAGAGCAGCGTGCCGGAATTGATGGACATCCGCCGCGAACCAGCCTCGCCCCTGGAGACTTACGGTGCGAAACCGGGCGCAACTAGCCTGGCCAACAACTGCCTATTGGCACGGCGGCTTGTTGAGAAGGGCGTGCGCTTCGTCCAGTTGTTCGACCAGGGCTGGGATCACCACAGCGGCCTGTTCAATAGCCTCCCCAACAAGGCCCGGCAGCTCGACCGGCCGGTGGCGGCGTTGATCGCTGATCTGAGGGAACGCGGCTTGCTGGATGAAACCTTGGTCGTGATTGGGGCGGAGTTTGGGCGCACTCCGATGCTGCAGGGTCGGAGTAACGGCGGTGCGCCGAACAATGTCGGGCGCGACCATCATCGCGAGGCCTACAGCGTGTTGCTCGCGGGCGGCGGCGTCCGGGGCGGCATCACGCACGGCCGGACGGATGAACTCGGCTATGGGCCGGTGGAGAATCCGGTGCACATTCACGACCTCAACGCCACCATCCTGCACCTACTCGGCCTCGATCACGAGCGCTTGACCTACCGGGTGCAGGGCCGGCACTTTCGTCTGACTGACGTGCACGGCGAAATCGTGAACGGAATCCTGTCCTGAATTGGTTCACCTTATGAAAGCAACAATGGTTCGCGTAGCTCTTGGATGCGCGGCGGTTTGGATGACGGCCGATCTGGCGACGGCGGGAGATGTGGAGATTATCGCCCATCGCGGCGCATCGCATGACGCGCCGGAAAACACGCTGGAGTCGGTCCGGCTGGGCTGGGAGCAGGGTGCGGATGCGGTGGAGGTGGATGTCTATTTGTCGAAAGATGGCCACATTGTGGTGCATCACGATGATACCACCAAGAAACTGGCCGGCGTGGACCGCAAGGTTGTGGCCCAGACATTGGCCGAGTTGCAGCGGCTCGATGTCGGGGCGTGGAAGGGGGCAAAGTGGAAGGGTGTCCGCATCCCGAGGCTGGACGACGTCTTGGCGACCATCCCGGAGGGTCGCCGGATGTTTGTCGAGGTGAAGTGTGGCCCGGAGATCGTTCCCGGCTTGGCCAAGGCGTTTCAGCGTTGTGGCAAGAAGCCGGGGCAGCTCGTGGTTATTAGCTTCAACTACGAGGTCGTCAAGCAGGCCAAGGCCACGATGCCGAGGATCGAATGTTTTTACCTGTCCAGTTTCAAGCGGGACGAGGCGACCGGTAAACTCAAGCCAAGCGCGGAGGAACTGATCGCGTTGGCCAAGGCGGCCCAGTTGGAGGGACTCAATGTCAGCTACAAGGGATTGGCGGGTACGGCGTTCATCGAGAAGGTCCAGGGAACCGGGCTGGAGCTGTTCACTTGGACGGTCAACTCGCCGGCCGAGGCCCGGCGCCTGGCCGGGCTCGGGATCAACGGCATTACCACCGATCGGCCGGCTTGGCTGCGTGAGCAGATGAAGTGACGCCGCCGCCGGTTAATGCGTAACCTTGGCCAAGCGCCGCGCGTTTAAGGGCCGTTGAGGATGGTGAAATTCCCCTGTTGTTTGATGTTCCTGCCGCTGCTGTGTGCTTGGCCAAGTGCAGGCGCGCAGGATGCCACGCTGGAAGATGAGGAGTTGAACCGGCAGATTGCGGAAATGGA
The DNA here is from genome assembly GCA_964459315.1 of uncultured Verrucomicrobiota bacterium. Classification (GTDB taxonomy): domain Bacteria; phylum Verrucomicrobiota; class Verrucomicrobiia; order Limisphaerales; family UBA1096; genus UBA1096. The sequence goes on along the minus strand of CAYWMH010000047.1, from coordinate 4,119 downwards.
GAAGGAGTTGTTGGAGGAAGTCTCCGTCTGGGATCACTCCACCAATCTGCGGCTTGGCGGCGGCTACAAGGAGAACGTGACACTGTCGGCATTCGCCGAGGAATCAAGTCCCTTCGTTTCAACCGGGCTGGACTTCATGGCCATCCGGATCCCGCTCGCGGAGGACGGCGTGGAGGTCACGATTTTCGGCTCACTGGACGATCGGCGCTATTTTGACACCGAGGTCGTGGACCGTGAGCAGACCGGCCTGCTTAACGTCAACCTCGAGAAACCGCTCGCGGAGAACTGGTCGCTCGATACAGACATCCGAGTTATCTACATCGACGAGATTTTTGACGCGTCGCTCACCGAGGACGATATCGGCACCGTGCAGGTGGTGGGGAAACAAATTAGCCTTGTCCCGGCGCTGCGTCGCGATTTGCCTGGCAACACGTGGATCGAGGCCGGCCCGGAAGTCACCTGCCAATATTTCGCCGAGCCGCTGGATGATTACCTGGAAACTGGGGGGCGACTGTCCGCCGGCGTGGACTACGGTTTTCAATCCAAACTGTTTCTGTATGCGGAGACGTTGAGGCGCGACTACGACACGCGCAGCCAGCGCGATGAGATCGGGTTTTACATCCCGGACTCCGACCTGAGCTACGACCGGCCGGAATATGGCGTCGAATGGGCCCATTACTGGGACAGTGATCGTCGGCTCCGGATGCGAACCCGCTGGTCGATACTCGAGAATAAGGACAGCGGTTCCGGGTATTTCGATTACCGCCGCGAGCGCGTGTCACACGACTGGCGCTATCGCGGTGAGTCGTTGAGCCTTGCGGCGACTGTGCGCAAGGCCACCTACGAATACGCCCTCCAGCGGTCCGCGGATTTTCTCGATGTCCGAGGCCGCGCCGATCTGTCGTGGGACATCACGCTTGGCTACGAGTACAACGACCACCTGACGTTCCAATTGGGATACGAGCAGGAGAGCATCAACTCCAACGTCCCGCAGGACGAGTACCGCTACCGCGTCTACACCGCTGGCATCGACTGGGAATTTTAGACGCCCCCTCCGCTTGACCAAGCGGAGGGGGTTGCAATCGGCTGAATAGAGTGGTAGGGTCGGTCGTATTGTTACGAGCGATGAGTCATCACGGGCCTAGGTGGAGTGATCATTTTTTCACGCGGCGCGAGTTCCTTTCCCGCTGCGGCATCGGCATGGGCGGCCTGGCACTTGGCTCGATGCTGCCCAACGCGACAGCCGCGTCGTCGCTCTCGGCGGCAGGGCCACAATTCAAGCCGAAGGCCAAGCGGGTCATTCACATTTTCCTTAACGGCGGGCCGTCGCATGTCGACACGTTCGACCCCAAGCCGGCCCTGCAACAATACGCCGGGAAGCTGCTTCCGATGACCAATCTGCGCACCGAGCGCAAGACTGGCGCGGCGTTCCCGTGTCCGTACACATTCAAACGGCATGGCCAAAGCGGAACGGAGGTCAGCGAGATTTTTCCGCATACGGCCGAGTGCGTCGACGACATCGCGGTGATCCGCTCGATGCACGCCAACGTGCCCAATCACGAGCCGTCGCTCATGTTGATGAACTGCGGCGAGGCGCGCCTCATCCGGCCAAGCGTTGGCTCTTGGGTGACGTACGGGCTGGGCAGCGAAAACCAGAACCTGCCCGGGTTCATCGTCATGTGTCCCGGTGGCTACCCGATCCAGGAGTCGCAAAACTGGCAATCCGGTTTCCTGCCTGGCATTTATCAGGGCACGCATCTCGACACGCGTCACGCGACGGTCGACAAGCTGATCGAGCACATTCGCAACCGCGGTTTGTCGCTCGACGAGCAGCGGCGTCAGCTGGATTTCATTCAGTCACTCAACCGTCGCCACGCGGCCCGCCGGCAGAAGGACGCGCAACTCGAGGCGCGCATCCAGTCGTTCGAGCTGGCGTACCGCATGCAAATGGAGGCGACCGACGCGTTTGACGTGAACCGCGAACCCAAACACATCCGCGAACTGTACGGGAAGGGGACGCATGCGCGGCAACTGCTCATTGCGCGGCGGTTGGTCGAGCGCGGTGTGCGGTTCGTGCAGGTGTGGCATGGCTCGGGCCAGCCCTGGGACAATCACGACGACATCGAGGTCAACCACCGCCGCTTAGCCAAGCAGTGCGACCAGGGGATCGGCGCGTTGTTAAAGGACCTCAAGCAGAGGGGATTGCTCGACGAGACGCTTGTACTTTGGGGCGGGGAATTCGGCCGAACGCCAACGGTTGAGTTGCCGACGCCCGGCGCGAACGCCGGCAAGATCAACGGCCGCGACCATAACCACCACGGCTTCACCATGTGGATGGCCGGCGGCGGGGCCAAAGGCGGCACGGTCTACGGTGCGACCGATGAGTTCGGCTTCCGGGCGGAGGTTAACCGGATGCACGTGCACGACCTGCACGCCACGATGCTGGCGATGCTGGGGTTCGATCACGAAAAGTTCACCTTCCGTCATGCTGGTCGCGACTTTCGCCTGACCGACGTGCACGGCAAGGTCGTTCACGACCTCATCGCCTGACTTCAGTTTATTGTTACCCCCAGAGTTGGCGGTCGAGTGTGCGGTATTGGAGAGTCTCGGAGAGGTGCTCGGAGTTGATGGCATCTGCGCCGGCGAGGTCGGCGATGGTGCGGCTGACCTTGAGGATACGGTCGTACGCGCGGGCGCTTAGGTTGAGTTCATTCATCGCCATCCGCAGAAGGTTCTTCGGCTCATCAGCGAGCGGGCAATGCTGCTTGATGTCGCGGGCCTGCATTCGGGCGTTGCAGGTGACGCGCACGCTGCCGTCGAACCGTTGTTCCTGCCGCTGCCGCGCGGCGATGACCCGCTCGCGGATGGCCGCCGACGGTTCCCCGTCGCGCTTGGCTGTGATTTCCTGAAACTTAACCTGCGGTACCTCGGCATGCAGATCGATTCGGTCGAGCAGCGGGCCGCTGATCCTGCTGAGGTAGTTTTGAATCTCTCGCTGCGAACTACTCGATTCGCCCGGCATTTTGCCGTCTGGCGTCGGGTTCATCGCGGCGACCAGCATGAACGCCGACGGGAACGTCATCGAGCCGGCGGCGCGCGAGATGGTCACGCTGCCTTCCTCGAGCGGTTGGCGCATTGTCTCGAGCACGTTGCGCTTGAATTCCGGCAGTTCGTCGAGGAACAGCACGCCGTGGTGCGCCAGCGAGATCTCGCCCGGTGTTGGGTTTATGTTCCCGCCAAGCAGGCCGGCGTCGCTGACGGTGTGGTGCGGCGCGCGGAATGGCCGCTGGGTGACGAGTGCCTGGCCGGACTGCAACTGGCCGACAATGCTGTGGACGCGGGTTACCTCGAGCGCCTCCTCGAGCGTGAGCGGCGGCAGGATGCCGGGGAGCCGCTTGGCCAGCATCGACTTGCCGGTGCCGGGCGGGCCGATCATCAGCACGTTGTGCCCCCCGGCGGCGGCGATCTCGAGGGCGCGCTTGACCGATTCCTGCCCCTTTACGTCGGCGAAGTCCGGCCCATCGATCTCCTGCACGGCAAACAGTTCGGTCATGTCGACCTGCTTCGGCTCGATCGCCTCTCGCCCCTCGAGAAACGCGGCCGCCTCACGGAGGTTGGCCACGGGGTAGACGTTGAGGCCGGCGACGACGGCGGCCTCGGCGGCGTTGTCGTTTGGCACGAGGATGCCGTCCATCCCGATCGCGCGCGCCTTGAGGGCGATCGGCAGCACGCCCTTGACCGGGCGCACGGCACCGGTCAGTGCCAGTTCACCGATCATCATCATGCGGTCGAGTTGGTTGGATTCGAGTTGCTCGCTGGCGGCGAGCATGCCGACGCCGATCGAGAGGTCGAAGCTTGGCCCCTCCTTGCGGATGTCGGCCGGGGCGAGGTTGATCGTCGTGCGGCCCAGGGGCATCTTGAAGCCGGAGTTGCTCAGGGCGGTGGTGACGCGGTCGCGCGACTCGCGAACGGCGGCGTCCGGCAACCCAACGATGACGACGAGCGTCTCGCCGTAGCCGTCGTTGACCTCGACCTCGACCGGATGCGCGGCGATGCCCTGTAGGGCGGCGCAATGAATCTTGGCTAACATGGTTTCGGGTTACTCCGGCTTGGCTTTGC
>CAYWMH010000046.1:0-12652 GCA_964459315.1 uncultured Verrucomicrobiota bacterium | reverse complement strand
ACAAGGACAACCGCAGCCGACGCGGCGTCTCCGTTTACCGGCGGTTCGGCAAGGGCGTCAAGTTCACCAACATCGTCAAGTGCGAGAACGGCTTTTACAACGTCACCCGAGGCGGCGGCTTCTCCTACGACAACGACGGCAAAAAAATTCGTCAGTTCAAGGGCGACGGCGGCCGCAACCACGTCGCCAACTTCCTGAAAGCCGTCCGCTCCCGCAAACACACCGACTTGAACGCGGATATCCTCGATGGTCATCTCGGCTCCGTCATGATCCATCAGGCCAACGTCGCCCACCGCGTCGGTAAAGGCTCGACCGTTGAGGAAATCCGAGAACGCGTTAAGGGTCACTCCGAGGAAGGCGTCGAGACGCTGAACCAGATGATCAAGCACCTCCACGCCAACGAGGTCAACCTGAAGAAGGACAAGCCGGTCCTGAGCCCTTGGCTGACCTACAGCAACGAGAAGGAACGCTTCGTCGGCGAGCACGCCGAGAAAGCGAATGCCTACGTCAAGAATAGCTACCGCGCGCCCTACATCATCCCGGACAAGGTATAGGCCAAGCCGCAATCAACAACGACCTCACCCAAAACCGGCTGCCAAACGCAGCCGGTTTTTTTCGCGCCTGAGCAGGCTCGTGGTTATTTGAAGCAGCGGCGGATGAGGAGGTGGAGGTGGATCAGCGTCACCAGGGTCAGGACGAGGGCGGTGTATTGGTGGATGGAGAGGAGGCTTTCCTGGCCGTGGGTGCCGAAGATCTGGAACATACCCAGCACTATCGAGAGACTGACCGGCACGATGAGGAGCATCGCCAGCCAAAAGGTCAGTTTCCAACCGAGATCGGCCGTCTCGGCCGGGTTGGCACCCCTCAATCGCAGCAGGTCGGCCAAGCCCTGCCGGTCGTCCCCGTTGAGGCGGCATCGGTGGCCCCATGCAACCAGGACCACGCCGGCGCTGATGACGAACACCGGGGCGAGGCCAACGTGCATCATAAGGCTGTAGCCGTGGATTGCCTCGCCGAGCAGTAGACGACCGCCGAACCCGGTGACGAACAGTACAGTCAGGCTGGCCAAGGCCACCACGCAGGCCAAGCGGTTGAGCTTGGCCAACGCGGAATCGGTTTCGCCGCAGCATTTCCAGCAGGATCGCCATTCGTCCTCCCGCTTTGCCAAGCGCAACGGTGAGATGAGCCAATGCAACCCGATCCCCGCCAGCACGAGGCTCAAACTCATCCATGAAATGGTTTGAAACATATTTAGAGTTTCAAGTTTTCAGTTTTGGGTGAGGGACGGGGGTCATGGCTTATTCCTCCTCTTCGTCGGTAGCATTGTTGGCGGCTGCCTTGACGACAACGTCCAGGCCTTTGAGGGCGTAAAGGAGCAGCACCAGTCCAAGCAGGCCGCAGGCGGCGATCACGACGCCCTTGAGCCAGGGGCGGAACAGGAAGGTGAAAGCGAACATCTGGTAATAGCCGCCATCCAGCCCCCCGAACCGGGTCATCGGCTCGGTCTGGGTCTCGGCCGGATTGAGCGGAGTGTCGACCTCGACCTGGCCAAAGATGAACGGGGCGTTCTTGTCGTGACAATCGGCGCAGCGGCCGTTGGAGCCAAGCGACTGGGCGGCAGGCCGGACGTCGTGGGCGATCGGCCACTTGTACGGTTCCGCCGCCTCGTGCGTCTCCGAGACCACAACGCCGTTGCTACTGAGTCGGTACAACCGTCCGCCGGCAACGTAAACCGGGGCCGGCTCCGGTTGGTCTGCCTCCTGTTCCCAGTCGTGTTTGCCGATGGCCTTCAGGACGCTGCCGATCTGTTCCTCGGTCAACTCGATCCAGTCGTTGACGCGTTCCGGATCGTCGGCATCCAGCCCCAGTTGATCCGGGGCCAACTCGCGAACCAATTCCGGCGCGAGCGGCTTGACAACGTCGTTGGTTTGAGTGCCCCAAAATGACGGCCAAATCATGTTGTGTGGACCGATCTTGCCGTTGGCCATCCGGGCAAACACCGGGGTGACGACGTGGGGCAACTGGGGCTGCACCCGCCCGTGCGGCCCGTGACGACCCAGCTTGTGCATCCGGGCGGTACGCACGCGCGCCGTGTTTTCTTCCGGCAGGCGGCCGGTGTGGCAGGCGGTGCAGGACAGTTTCTCGAAATGCCCGGGCGGGATGCCGGTGTGCTCGGGGATCGGCGCGCCGAGGTGCCCGCCCATCCGGGCCGCCGGGTCATCGGCGTCGGGGTTGCCCATGTGGCAGCCCTGGCAGGAATAGGAGGCAACCTTTTTCAGATTGTACGCCTTCAGGTAGGCGTCCGAGCCGTGGGGGTTTGTTGACGGCTCAATGTCTCCACGGCTGATCATATGATCGGCACCATTACGGTGACAGTCGGAGCAACTCATCCCCGAGGTCATGTGGATGTCCTCGTTGTGCACCCATTCATCGCTGCCGGGGGTCTGCAGGTCCTGAGTGGAGTGGCAGAAGTAACAGCGGTTGGATGGCGGCTTGCGGACGATGTCGAGGAACACTTTGTTCTCGGTGTTGAACCGACTCTTGTCGTAATGGGTGAAGATTTTTTGCCCGTCGAATTCCGGGTCGTAAAAGTCATCCAACTCGGACGCGCTGCCCTTCACGGTGGCCAAGCCGCTGGCCACGGTCGACGCCCATCGGTAGTTCTGCTTGGCTGCCTGCAGGGCGGCGTCGCTCTGGTTTTGTTTGCGGTCGGCATGATGGCAGGCGAGGCAGTTGATTTCGTATTTGCCGGAAATCTTGGCACGCTCGAACACCGGAGACTCCCCGTCAAACTCCTCATCGGATGGTTCCATCTCGCCGTAGTTGCCACCAGGATAGTGGCTGCTGAATTTCTTGAGGAATTTCCAGGCGGTCAGGTCGATGTCGCTTGGCTTGTGGGTGCCTTTCCAGCCCCGGTTGGAGATGGGAATCTGCGTTCGGATGCGGTTGTCGGTCAACCCCCACGGCTCCCCCCCCCGACCGCTTAGGACGTTGGTGCTGCCGGAGTGGAAATGCCAACCGGTGGCAATGGTGTCGTAGTCGTGGCACTTGCCGCAGGTGACGCGCATCGAGACGGGGCGCGGCTGGCGGTCGGTCGCCTTAATCTGGACATCGTTCTCATCGTACAAATCGATGAGGTGCGTGATCGAAGCGCGGTTGCCGTCGTGGCCATCTCCGAGCCCCTTGCCCTCCTCCGCCGCTTGGCCAAGAGCGACCGCCCCGAACAGAAGCACCGATGGCAGCGATGTCCGGATGGCTGGACTCATTAAATTGGCACCCGCGCGGAATCGGCCGGTCAGACCTTGAATTCTTCCGGCTTCAACTCGATCTTGCGACCAGCGGCGATGGCCTCGTTTACCTTCAGGACCATGACCGCGGTCTCGTAGCCAATCTCGCCCGGGCAGTTCAGGGTCTGGTTACCCCGGATGGACTCGAAGAAATTGACCAGGTGCGGCTGGTGATACGGCACCTTCATCTCGATCGGCATACGGTACAACGCCGGGGTGGCCGACTCGCGGACGTCCACCTCGTCATCCCCCGCCTTGGCCTCCGCCTTGACGCTGGCTTTCTCTAGCGTCACCAGCCCCTTCTGCACCCATGGATCCCACTTGGCCTCCTCCACCCAGCTCTCCCGGTACAATTCGCCCCGGCCGGCGGACTCGGAAATGAGCAGGGTTCCCTCGTCGCCCATGAACAGCTCGTAATAGCCGTTGCTGCTGTTGGTGGTGAGGGTCTCGTAGGTGGCGCGGACGAGGCCCTTTTTGGTCGGGAACTCGAAGATGGCGATGGCGTTGTCGTACCATTCGTGATCCTTCCAGTAATCCACCCCGCCGCTGGCCATGACGGAAGTCGGCACGGCATTGTCGAGAAACCAGCTGTAAACATCGATCTGGTGGGAACCGAGGTCGACAATCGGGCCGCCGCCGAGGCCCTTGTACCAGCGCCAGTTGCGGAACTGGGACATGCTGTCGTAACCAAATTTCTTGAGGGTGGCCTGCGGAATGTCCGTGCCGTTCGGCCATTTTAGGTCGACGCACGCCTCCCGGCTCCGGTGCCACTGGCCAGAAATGTTGGTGATGCGGTTGAGCAGGTTGGCCTCGTTGATGACGTTGTCCTTGCAGTATATGTAGCGCGGATTGCTGCGGCGCTGGTGGCCGATCTGCAGCAGCTTGCCGGCCTTGCGTCCCGCCAGCACCATGCTCTTCGCCGCCTCGATGCTGTTGGACATTTCCTTTTCACAATAGACGTGCAGACCCTTCTCGAAAGAGGCGATGGTGTGCTCCGCGTGCCAAAAATCAGGGGTCGCGACCAGCACCGCGTCCAGGTCCTTTTCCTTTTCAAGCATCTCCTGGTAATCGACATAGGCCGTGCCGGCATGGCCGTACCGCTTGTAGGCGTTCAGGGTGCGGGAGACGCGGCGCAGATTGCCCTGCTCCCAGATGTCGCACACGGCACGGAACTTAATCCCGGAGTTGCGGCCCAGCTTGAAAATCGCGTTCATCAGCACCTGCCCCTGGGCACCGGCCCCGAGCAGCCCGACGTTGATGTCTTTCTTACCCTCCGCCTGGCCAAGTGCGTTGTTGGCCAGCATCAGGCCCGCCCCGGCAGCCGCCGAGGACCGCATAAATTTTCGTCTGTCGATTTCGTTATTCATGTTTTTTTGGTCTAATCAATCGCTTTCCCAGTTTATTCCACGCCATTGGCCAAATCGCATGGCCTCCCGGCGCTGGGATTCTCCACTGGCCGCGTGCGGCAGGACTATCGCCGCAGTTTGCGGATTCGCCAAGCAATAATCGTCTATTTCATCCGGTTCCAGCACCATGAAGGCGGTGGACAATGCGTCCGCGGCCAGCGCGTCGGGCGCCATCGACCAAGCTGCCAGGCGCCGCTCCACCGGGCCGGCCGCAGCATCCCGCGGGTCGATGATGTGCTGTCCCTTTTGCCGGCCGGAACCGCTGAGTGCTCCCTCGGTCAATTCGAATCGGGCCAGAATTTCGCTTGGCCGGGACGGGTTTCGAAGCCGCATGGGCCAGCCGCTCATGCCGTCCGGCACGGAAACCGACAGAACTGAACTGGCCCCGGCCAACACCAGTGCTTGGCCAAGGCTCCATTCCCGGAGGATATCGGCCACCTTCTCGGCGGCGAACCCCTTTCCGATGCCGCCAAGGTCCACTTGCAGCCCCTCTATCAGCACCTCCACACCAAACGACTCGGTGTCCAGTTTCAGGTGATTCATGCCGGTCAACTCCCGGGCACGCTCCACCTCCGCCTCGCTTGGCCGGCGCGCGGTCTTGTCTTCATTCAGCCAGCATTCGTAGAGCGCCCCAATGGTGATGTCGAACGCGCCGCCGGTCTGCACGGACAATTCCACGGCACGGCTCAGGCAATCGAACACCTCCATGCCCACCTCCACGACCTCGCCGGAGAGAGCGCTGTTGAGCCGGGTAATGTCGCTGTTCTCGATGAACCGGCTCATCTCCAACTCGAGCCGATCGACCTCCGCAAAAGCCGCCTGCGCGCCCCCCCGGGCGTATGCCTCGTCTTCCGAGACGATGTACAACTCGAACACGGTGGCCATCGCCTCATGCGCGAAATGATGTGCATCGGCGATGGAACGTGCCCCCGTATCGACCACCCGTTCCCCCTGTGGCTTCAACAGCATGTTACCCAATCATCCTCCCGTTCAAATTTCGACATTCCTTCAACAAAACTCAATTTCCAGCAACCGGTTTCGATTTACGCCAAAAAGTGTGTAATGCGTTCTCCCTCTCCCCACCCCTCTCCCGCTGGGAGAGGGAGCTTGGCCAAGCGGTAACCCTCTTCATCCTGCCCATCCTATACATCCATATTCACCTTGATCTTCATTCCCGCTGTCCCTCCGACTTGGCCTGCTCGAACCGGTCCCAGAGCGACTTGGCCACGAAGCCACGAATCTCATTCTTCACCCCGGGACGCAATTCCATCATAATTTCCCGACCGCCTTGGTCGAACAGGTGCATATAAAGTTCCTTCTGCCCCGGCGGCGGCAGTTCGTACAGTTTCCGCATGAGAGCCTCCTCCAGCGGCGGCTGGATCAGAATAATAGGGGCCGACTTGCCCTCATCCGCCACCTCGCTACCGTACTCCACCGACGAAAGATCACGCAAATACCACGGCAACGGCCAATAGTCGGCCTCCGGACAAAGCACCTGGATCGGCGTGTCCAAGCCCGCCTCATGTGCCAGTGCCATTTCCCTGACGCGATCCGCTATCTCGAACACATCCGACCCGGTGTGCCCGTATACGTGGGGGTTGCGGCTGTCGGAATTGAACTGGTAGTTGGCGACGACTGACTGATACCCCAAGTGCCAACTCCCCAGACACAACGCACCGCCCACCGCGCACCGCAGCCATACCGGTTTCAGTTGGAACAAACAAGCTGCCCCCACCCCGGCCAGCAGGATGATCCCGTGGTAAAAACTCAACAGACACCACGGCGTCTTGTACGGGATTAGGGAGTAACCAAGTGTCATCAACACCGTGTACAACGCGACAAAACGAAGCAGCGCGGTGCAGCCTTCAGGCACCGCCCCCCTCGCCACAAACCCCAGGCCGACCAACGCCAACAGTAAAATGATCAACTCGCTGAACACCGGTCCGTCCGCAAACCGGTAGTAGCCGAGCAGACCGAGATAATGATGCCACGGATGTTCGTGGTCGTTTACTCCGCCGGCGCGGTCCAGATAAGTCGTGTAAGTGAGTATCGAGTCGGCGACACCGCTGGCGTTGCTGAAAAACGAGGAGAACATCGTCACCGACACCGACACCGCCGCCAGCAGCATCAGCACGCCGTGCGCTGGGCCGACCCGTTTTATATCATCTCGCCACTGCCCGCCCCGCCGCCGGGCGCACAGCAGCACCATCAGCGCTCCGGCCATCGCACCGAGAGCGATCACAAACGTCTCCTTGGTGGCGTGCATCAACCCAAGGCATCCCCCCGCCAGCAAGGCCCACAATACAGACGGTTTTTTGAGGTAGCGATAAACACAGATGATGAAGCCAGCGGTGAAGACAACCAGCAGCATTTCGTGAATGAAATAGCGGCTGTAAAAGTTCATCGCCGGCGACACGCCCATGAACAGCGCGGCGAAAACCGCCGCTATTCGTCCCAGGCCATCCGCGACCGGCAGCAACAGGAGCAGCAGCATTGTCCCGAAGATAACCGGCACCGACCGCAGGATGAATTCGTTCAACCCGGCATGACGGTCCACGCCGCCAAGCCGGGCTGCGGCGAGGGACAGATAGTTGAGCGTCGGGCCGTGGTATTCGTGCGGATCGTATTTGTACCCCCTGCCCTCGATCGTCTCGCCGAGCTTGAAGGCGTTCACCGCCTCGTCGCCGTGCATCGGCCGAGCCGACAATTCCGACAACCGAAACGCCGTGGCCGCTGCTGCGATGAGCAGGATGAGCGCGATAAAAACGGAGCGACTCATTGGGTCGATAACCGGCAATCAAACAGCTTGCGCTTGGCCAAGCGGTGCCGGCGCGTCGCGGAAGCGTCTTGGAGTGCGGCTGTCCCTGCCGCTTTCGGGAACTGCCAAGACGCTGCCGCGCTTGGCCAAGCTCCCGTTCCCAGCGGAAGTGCGAGCGGCCTACTTGCCGAACACTTCCACCTCGATGTAGTGGTTTAGGTCGCTCGCGTTGTTGCCGCCGCTGTAAAGGCGCACATAACGGCCACGAACGCCCTTGGTGTCGACCAACCGGCCCTCGGAGGTTTCCACGTAGTGGTTGTCCTTACCGACACCCTGCTCGGCGGAGTTGTCGTGGTCGTTGTTGTAAACCGTCGTGAACTTCTTGAAATCCGGGTCGTCGGAAATCTGAACCACGACATCAAAGTAAACGCGAGCCTGCTTGTGGTAATGCCAGAACACCATCGCGTAAATATCGTGCGTGGCCTCGAGGTCGATGGTGATCTGCTGCGTGAACGGCCCCAACTCGACGTAGCTGCCGTCGGCCGCCTCCTTGTCGCCGTCGGTGATCATCGACATCTCACCCATGATTGGCTCCTCGTCGCTGCCGCTGATCTTTTTGCCAAGCGCGACATTCTTCACCCCTTTCGGCGCGAAAAATGCCGGGCGCGGCTTGCCGAGCGGCTTCTCGAGTTGCTTCACTCCCTTGATATTCTGCGGCGTGCCGACAAACATCGGCTTTGGCAGCTTGAGCGGCAACGCAGCCATGCCAGCCGGCGCCTTCGTCTCCGCCGACGCGCCAGGCGCGAGGCTCATCAGGAGAAACAGCATCAACACGCAGCCATCCTGCGCCTTCTTCATCAAATCGGTTTTAACCATCTTGTGTTTTGGTGTTCGCCCCGCAAACGGTTGCGCGGTTCGGGGCGATTTTCGTTCAGCGATTGCTTGGCTGTCAAGCTCCGAGCGATATCGCTGCCCCAATAGACTGATTCAGCATGGCGTTCATTCAATCCGCGAGACCACCCCGCCCTTCCGCACCGTGGCTGCGGAATAATTCCACCATGCCGGACGCGCCGAGTTGCTCGGCCCAGTCCAGCGGGGTCTGGCCATTTTCCAGTTTCGCGTCCAGCGCCGCGCCGTGGGCGAGCAGCAACTCAGCGATCTCCCGGTGCTCCCAGTAGACGCTCAAGTGCAGCGGCGTCTCTCCGCGTTGGCTGGCGGCGTTCACGTCCGCGCCGGCCCCGATAAGCAGCACGGCGATCTCCTCCCGGCCAAGGAACGCCGCCTCGTGCAGCGCGGTCAACCCGGTGATACCGCCCCGGGCGTTCACGTCCGTCCCGGCGGCGAGGTGCTGCCGGACCACCTCGACCCGGCCCAATTCGACGGCATCCCAAAGGGGCAGCGCGGGTGGCGGAGGCACGGTGGCACAGCCGACGAGCCAAACGGCGGCAATCGTCATTGGAAGGATCGGTTTCATCAGTCACAAAGGCCCGCCTGACCAAGCGGTCTGCCTGAGCGCGTCATGGTTAACTGACAGCGGCGAGGCGCACGCCCTCTTCCCCCATCGATTGGGAGACGACCTCCTCGATCCAGCCAGGCAGCCGGTCGAGGTATTCGCCGAGCAACTCCGCGCATTCCCGTTCCGGCAGACGGCCGCTCTCCTGTGCCCCGTTGACCAGCCCGCTCCAGAGTCGAGTGCCGTACTGCACCAGCCCCTCCCGCACCGGGACGGAGTGAATCGAGAGAAACATCCCAAACACAATGGGGTTCCAGCCCCGCGCCTCGCCGGCCACGACGCATTTGCGGAAACGCTGAACCATCCGCTGGTCATACATCGGCTTAAGCAGCCGCAACTGCTCGCGACCAACAGACAGGCTCGCCGAGGCGAAAGGCATCAACAAGGCGTTGGCCGTCAGTTCGGCGTCCAGTTCCAGCAACTCCCGGAACTGGCCTCGGTTGGCGAACCAATAGGCCGACAATACCGCCGGCAACTCAATCGGCCGGAGGATCTCCCGCTCGTACCGGTCAAGGAACAGCCGCAGACCGTGCAGGTCGCCCACCGCCTCGATGTCGAACGGCGGCTGAGTTGCGTTGTTGGAAGGCGCGTCGCGCATCAGTGAAGCCACGCTACGACAAACCGTTCCGTTGTCACCAGAGAAAAAGTTTTTTCTCCCGGCAACTTTGTTCTTGCATCCGCAGCAACCGTCGCGTTTGGCCAAGCGCGAAGCCCCTCGCACCGTGACGGTCGTTGGGATACCCTTCCGCCGGTCATGCGGGCCGTCATCCAGCGGGCGAGCGAAGCCTCCGTCACCATCGACGGCCAGGTGTGCGGCCGCATCGGCCTGGGCCTCGTCGTGCTGCTCGGTATCGAGGAGGCCGACGATGCGGAGGACATCGCCTGGCTTTGCGGCAAGATCGCCCGCATGCGGGTGTTCACCGACGAGGCCGGGTTGATGAACAAGTCACTGGCAGACGTCGGCGGCGGCGTGTTGTTGATCAGCCAATTCACCCTCCACGCCAGCACCAGGAAGGGCAACCGGCCCTCATTCACCCGCGCGGCCAGGCCGGAGATCGCCATCCCGTTGTACGAGCAGTTCATCGCCACGCTGGAGCGCGCGCTTGGCCAAGCGGTCGCGACCGGCGAATTCGGCGCGAGCATGCGGGTCGCCCTCGTCAACGACGGCCCGGTGACCATTACGATCGATTCCAAAAACCGGGAGTAGCTTGGCCAAGCACTTGACCAAGCGGTTCCGGCTTGAAATTCATCCGCGTTGCGTTATCAGTCTTTCCGCCGTGAAAACCACGTTTGTTGTCATCACCGTCGCCAGCCTTGCACTGCTAGGCTGCCAAGGCACTGCCGCCGAACCGGCCAAGGCCAAGCCGACCCCCAAGCCTCAGGCCCCTAGCGTTCCGATCCATCAGGCTGCCTACAAAGGCAACGTCGATGTCATCCGGCAGCACCTTGCCGCCGGCACCCCGGTGGACACGACCAACCAGTACGGCTCCACACCGCTGCATTATGCCGCACGATCCGGCAAAGCCGACGCGGCCAAGCTGCTGATCGCCAGCCGCGCGAAGGTCAACCTGAAGGATTCCAAGGAAATCACCCCGCTACACCTCGCCGCCAGCGGCGGCCACACCAAGGTGGTTGCGATGCTGTTGGCCAACGGCGCCGACTACAAGATCACCTGCGGCGAACGCAAGGAACCGGCCCTCTTCGCAGCCGTAAACAAAAATCACGCCGAGGCGGTCAAACTGCTCCTGTTCAAGGGAGCCGATGTGAACGCGAAAGATGCGTTCGCCGAGACCGCGCTCGACTCCGCTGTCGGAAAAGGACTACCGGAAATGGTCGCGTTGCTCGCCAAGAACGGGGCAAACGTCAATGGCAGCGGCGGCACCAGCCCTCTTCACAAGGCCGCCTCGACCGGGCAAAAGCAGACCGTCGAGATCCTGATCGCCAACAAGGCCAACGTGAACGTTACGATCGCATTCGGCGACACCCCGCTCGACTGGGCCAATCGCAACGGCAAAAAGGACATCGCCGCAATCCTCAAGAAACACGGCGGCAAAACCGGCGAAGAACTCGAAGCCGGGAACTGATCACCGCCAATAGCGAGAGTCGGGGCACGCGCGATCATCGCCGAACCGAAGGATCAAAACGACGGATTGGTGCTGCTCTATTATTGCGCAGAATGGTGTTTCGCCTGCATTGAACTATCCGCTGTGCTGGAGGAGATGGCGCCGACTTACCGGGATCGCATCCAATTCTGCAAAGTCGAAATCGACGAAAACCCGGTGCTGGTCGAAAAGTACGTCCCGGATCGTTCATTCCACTGCCTCGTCATCATGAAGAACGGCAAAGTGCTTGGCAGAAAGTACGGTGTCGACCCCGACACGGAAGCAGATCCCCTACTCAAGGATTGGCTCAAAAAGTTCGTGCCGTAACACCGGACGACTTGGGTTGGAAACTCGAATTTAGGATTTCAAAACCAAGCGGAGGCTTTCCACGGCGAATCACCGGGCATACAATGAACGCCGATCAAATCACATGAAAACTCCCTTAATTATTCTCATGACACTTGGCCTGACACTTAGTGCAATGTCGCAAGGCAAGGAAACTCCGCTTTGGCCGGACGGTGCGCCTGGTGCGCTTGGCCAAGCGCCGCATGACACCCCCACACTGACGCCGTTCCTAGCGCCGGCGGATAACAACTCCGGTTCGGCGATCGTGATCTGCCCCGGCGGTGGCTACGGCGGACTCGCCTCGCACGAGGGCGCAACCTACGCCCAGTTTTTGCAAAAGCACGGAATCAATGGGTTCGTGCTGAAGTACCGGCTTGGTTCCGCCGGTTATCGGCACCCGATCATGCTGGGCGATGCCGCTCGGGCCATCCGCACCGTCCGCACCCATGCCGAAAAATGGAAAATCGACCCAGAGAAAATCGGCATCATGGGCTCGTCGGCCGGCGGGCACCTCGCCTCCACCGCGATCACCCATTTCGACAATGGCGATCCCAAGGCACGCGATCCGATCGACCGCGCCAGCTCGCGACCGAACGCCGGCGTCCTATGCTATCCGGTGATCACCATGGGCAAGTTCACCCATCAAGGCTCGAAGCGGAACCTGCTCGGAACGAACCCGCCGGAGGAACTCGTCAACCTGCTCTCCAGTGAAAAACAGGTTCGCAAAAACACCCCGCCCACCTTTGTCTGGCACACGGCCGAGGATCGCCCGGTGCCGGTGGAGAACAGCCTCCTTTTCGCCTCCGCCCTGCGCGAGGCCGGTGTGCCGTTCGCGCTGCACATCTACCAAAAAGGCCGCCACGGTATCGGCCTCGCCGACAAGCCGCCATTCAAGAACGTTCACCCGTGGGCGAACGACCTCGTATTCTGGCTCAAGGAGCAGGGTTTCATCGCGAAGTAATCGGCGCTTGGCCAAGCGCTTGGCCTTGCTGTACGCTCCCCGGGGCTGAAAATGGATTTAAGCAACGACGAAATCCGCCGCTACTCCCGCCACCTGATCCTTCCCGAGGTCGGGATGGCCGGTCAAAAGAAACTCAAGGGGACCAGCGTTCTGTGCATCGGCACGGGCGGCCTGGGGTCGCCGATCAGCATGTACCTCGCCGCCGCCGGCATCGGCCGGATCGGGCTGGTGGATTTTGATGTGGTCGATTTCTCCAACCTGCAGCGGCAGATCGCCCACG
>CAYWMH010000045.1:8913-12660 GCA_964459315.1 uncultured Verrucomicrobiota bacterium | reverse complement strand
TCGAGCGCGGCGCGGACGGTGCGGCCGTTGAACAGCACATCGTCGACGAGCACAATGGTCCTGCCCTCAACATCGAACGGCACCTCGGTCGGCTGCACGCTGACGATACCGCGTTGGCCGATATCGTCGCGGTGCATGCTGACGTCGAGCACACCGGCCGGCGCATCGTGCCCCCAAACGCCGCCGAGCAGCTTGGCCAGGCGCCTGGCCAAGTGCACGCCGCCGCGCTGGATGCCGATCAGCCCGACGTCCGCGCTGTCGGCGTTGGCCTCGGCGATCTCGTGGGCGATCCGCGTCAGGCTGCGCTGGATCGCGCCGGCGTCGAGCAGTAGTTTTGGGTCAGCCATGGCGGAGGGTGTGGACACAAAAAAACGAACCCGCGCCGTGCGCACCGGTTCGTGTCGTCCCAAGTTGTCTCGTTCTTTTTCGCATGTCCCTTGGCGACCTCACTGGATCGCCTTAAAGGTAACGTGGCACCGGGTCACGCCCCGGCAGCCTGGCGGTTTTTCCGCCACTTGGCGCGGTGGTTGAGCACCCAGTCCACCAGCGCCCGCTCAAAGCCAATGTCGCGGCCCGCCCTCTCGGATTCAAGCCATTTGTGCCGAAGAACCTCCTCCCGCTCGGCGAGATACTGCTGGTACAGCATCGAATTCCCGAGGCAGGTGTCGGTCGATTGATCCTTCTCGTCAGCCATGGCTCCGTTTCCGGCCGGCGAAACGTACCACCGGCCCGGCCGCGCGCAACCCCTTTCCCGCAGCTTGGCCCGTGCCAAAAACGTTGCCTCCGCTTGGCCAAGCGGGGATGCTCCCCGCCCATGCTCAAAGGCAAAATCGACCTGCGCAGCGACACGATCACCCAGCCGGACGACGCCATGCGCGAGGTCATGGCCCACGCCGTGGTCGGCGACGACGTGCTGGGCGACGATCCGACCGTGCGGGAACTGGAACAACGGACGGCGGCGTTACTCGGCAAGGAGGCTGCCGTGTTTGTCCCGTCCGGAACGATGGCCAACCAGTTGGCCATCCGCTCGCTTACGCGGCCCGGCGACGCGATCCTCCTTGACGCCAATGCACACATTTACTGCTACGAGGCCGGTGCCCCTGCGGCATTGGCCGGGGTGCAGGTTAGCCTGCTCGACGGCGCGCGCGGGCAGTTTACCGCCGCGCAGCTCGAGGCCGCGTTGCCGCCGAGGGACGATCACTTCTCGCCGCCGAGTTTGGTCTGCATCGAGAACACCCACAATCGCGGCGGCGGCAGCGTCTGGCCGCTGGAGCAAATCGAATCAGTGACGGCGGCGGCGCGCGGGCACGGCCTCTCGCTGCATCTCGACGGCGCGCGGCTGTGGAACGCCTCGGCGGCGAGCGGCGTCAGCGAGGCGGAGTACGCCAGTCATTTCGACACGGTGAGCGTCTGTTTTTCGAAAGGGCTCGGCGCGCCGGTCGGCTCGATTTTGGCCGGGACGGCGGACGTGATCGCCAAGGCGCGGTTTTATCGCAAGCAACAGGGGGGCGCGATGCGGCAGGTCGGCATCATCGCGGCGGCAGCGAGGCACGCACTCGAGCACAACCGCTCCCGCCTGGCCGACGACCATGCGAACGGCCGTGCACTGGCCAACGGTTTGGCTAAGCTGCCCGGGCTGGAGGTCGATGCCGCCGGGGTGGAGACGAACATGGTGTTCATCGGCACCGGCGACCGCGATGCCGGCGCCTTGGCCAAGCGGCTCGAAGAGTTGGGCGTCCGCCTGCTCGACACCGGCCCGCACACCCTCCGAGCCGTGACCAACCTCACCGTCTCGGCTGAAGAGGTTGGCCAGGCTCTCACCGCCTTCGAGCAGGCGCTCTGACTTGGCCAAGCGCTTGGCCAAGCGGGCTGTGGATATCTTCCCCTCGACCGGCTTGGGTGCGGCGACTACCGTTCGTGCGTGCCAAAAGAGGCGAAACTCACCCCGATGATGGCCCAGTACCGGCAGTGCAAAGGCCAATTGCCGGCCGGGACCATCCTACTGTTTCGACTCGGGGATTTTTACGAGATGTTCTTTGAGGACGCGCAGGAGGCGGCCGGCATCCTCAACGTCGCGCTGACCAAGCGCGGCGACACGCCAATGTGCGGCATCCCGTACCACGCCACCGGCAATTACCTCTCCAAGCTACTCGCCGCAGGGCGCAAGGTGGCGATCTGCGACCAGGTCGAGACGGCCAAGCCGGGGCAACTGGTCAAGCGCGAGGTCACGCAGATCCTCAGCCCCGGCGCGCACTTCGACGAGCGGATGCTCGAGGCCGGTCGGAACAATTTCCTCGTCGCCGTCGCCACCTCCGGCAGCCGGTTCGGTTTGGCGGCGATCGACCTGACGACCGGCGATTTCAAGGTGGCCGAGCTGGAAAATGAGAGCGCCATGCTTGCCGAGCTTGAGCGGCTCAACCCGGGCGAGGTGATTTTCCCGGAGGAATCGCAGCGCTTGGCCGAGTCGGTCGGGCCAAGCGTCAGCGTGCTCAACGGCTACGACGGCTGGGTGTTCGCGCTCGAGACGGCGGAGTTCACGCTGAAAGATCATTTCAAGGTTGCCGCGATCGACGGCTTCGGGCTTAAGGGCCGCACGGCGGCGATCGGCGCGGCCGGCGGCGCGCTGCATTACGTCAGCCAACATCTGCGCCGCGACGTGACACACTTCACGCGGCTGACTTTTTATGAGGTCGCAGACTATCTCGTGCTCGACGCGGCGACGCTGAAGCACCTCGAGATTCTCGAGTCGCTGCATCGCGCGGCGGCCAAGCCGGCTACGCTTTACGCCGCGCTCAACCAAACCTCGACGCCGATGGGCGCGCGGCGGCTGCGCGACTGGCTCTCGCAACCGCTCTCGTCGGTCGAGGCGATCCAGCGGCGGCAAAGTGCGCTTCGCCAATTCCTCCACGGCAGCGCAGCGCTGGATCGGTTCCGCGAAAGCCTGAAGGAGGTGCGCGCCCTCGAGCGCACCATCAGCCGCCTGAGCATCGGCTCCGGCAACGCCCGTGACCTTGGCCAACTGCGCGGCGCGCTTGGCCAATTGCCGGCACTGCGCAGCTTGATCGCCGAGGTGCAGGACGCCCCCAGCTCGGACGCCCCGACGCTTGGAGAGGCCATCTTCGACGAGCCCGCGACGGACGAGCTGCCGCCGTTGCTCAGCGAACTGGGCGGCCAACTGCACGAGCTTCCGGAGGTGACCGACCTGATTTCGCGGGCGATCGCCGACGAGCCGCCGCTCACGATCAAGGACGGCGGCATCATCCGCGTTGGCTTCGACCCGGCGCTCGACGAGCTGCGCCGGGGCGCGACCGAAGGCAAGGATTGGATCGCCCAACTCCAAAAAGAGGAGTCGAAAAAAACCGGCATCCCGTCGCTAAAGGTGCGGTTCAACTCGGTGTTCGGTTATTTCATCGAGGTGACCAAGACGCACCTCGACAAGGTGCCGGAGCATTACACGCGCAAGCAGACCATGACCAACGCCGAGCGCTTCATCACGCCGGAGTTGAAGGAGATGGAGGGCAAAATTCTCGGCGCGGAGGAGCGCAGCCAAAAGCTCGAGCACGAGCTGTTCCAGCGCGTCCGCGAGGAGGTGCTGCAGTCGCTGCCGCGTATCCAGCAAATCGCCTCGGCGCTGGCGCAGCTAGACGTACTCGCCGGGTTCGCCGAGGTCGCCCGGCTGCGCGGCTACGTTTGCCCCGAGGTGCGCGACGACGGCATGCTGCAGATCGACGACGGCCGCCACCCCGT
>CAYWMH010000045.1:0-8903 GCA_964459315.1 uncultured Verrucomicrobiota bacterium | reverse complement strand
GGCTGGTCGGCGAGCCGTTTGTGCCGATCGTCACGCAGCTCGTGAGCGACGACCGGCAGATCGCCGTCATCACCGGTCCGAACATGGCGGGCAAAAGCACGTACATTCGGCAGGTAGCACTGCTGGCCTTGCTGGCGCACACCGGTTCGTTCGTACCGGCCAAGCGCGCGCGTGTGGACCTCGTCGACCGCATCTTCACCCGCATCGGCGCGAGCGACGACCTGTCACGCGGCCAATCCACCTTCATGGTCGAGATGACCGAGACGGCAAACATCCTGAACAACGCCACCGCGCGGAGCCTCGTCGTGCTCGACGAGGTCGGGCGCGGCACGAGCACGTTCGACGGCTTGAGCCTGGCGTGGTCGATTGTCGAGCATTTGCACAATCAGGTCGGTGCGAAGACCCTGTTCGCGACGCATTACCACGAACTGACCGAGCTTGCTGGCCGTCTGCCGCGCCTGGCCAACTTCAACGTCGCCGTGCGCGAGTGGAACGACCAGATCGTATTCCTCCACAAGATCGTCGAGGGTGGCGCGGACAAGAGCTACGGCATTCACGTCGCCCGCCTGGCGGGCGTGCCGGGGCCGGTCATCGAGCGGGCCAAGGCCATCCTGCGCAACCTCGAGGAAACGGAACTCTCCCCCGACGGCGAGGCACGCTACGTCTCGCGGCAGAGTGTCGAGCGGGAAAAACTGAGGCAAATCGAGCCGGCACCGCAGCTCGACCTGTTCGCGGGCCAATGACAGCTTGACCCCGGGCGTGCGCTTGGCCAAGCTGCGCGGCCCGTTCGGAGAGATGGCTGAGTGGTTGAAAGCGCTCCCCTGCTAAGGGAGTATAGGTTAACGCCTATCGAGGGTTCGAATCCCTCTCTCTCCGCCACTTCTTTTCCGATTGCCGTTTCACGGGGTTCAGTTCTCCAAAACAACTTTTTTTGCTGGGACAAGCTTGTTTTTCTCTTTGCTCGTTCGCATTCTTCAGGCAGCTTTTCCAGGCACCTTTCTTTTATGCACCTGCGAAGGTTCCGCACTATTTTGTCAGGGTTGATCCTGTCTTTGCTTGGATCAACTGGGGGCCATTCCTTTGCCGCTGCGATTTTTGACCGCGACGTGGCTCCGTTGCTGATCCGGCACTGTCTCGAGTGCCACAACGGGTTTGACTTGAAGGGAAAGCTGGATTTGTCCCAGCGCGATGCCGCGTTAAAAGGCGGCAAGCATGGGGCGGTGTTCGTGGCTGGGAAACCAAGCGAGAGCCTGCTGTGGGAAAAGGTCGCCGAAGACGACATGCCCCCGGACAAGCCGCTTGGCCAAGCGGAGAAAACACTGCTCCGCGACTGGATCGCCGCCGGGGCCAAATGGGGCGCGAACGACGATCTTGATCCGTTCCTATACACCACGGCCAAGCGCGGCGGCTACGACTGGTGGTCGCTGCAACCAATCAGGCAACCCGAACCGCCGGAGGTCTCGCAGACCGGCTGGGGGGCCAACCCGATCGATGCGTTCATCCTTGCCAGACTCGATGCGGCGAAGCTGAAGCCAAGCGCTCCGGCCGATGCCCGGGCGTTGATCCGCCGTTTGTATTTTGACCTGACCGGTCTGCCGCCCTCGGCGGAACAGGTCGCGGCGTTCGTTGCCAACCCGACCGATGCGGCGTATCGCAAGGTGGTCGATGCCCTGCTGGGTTCGCCGCACTATGGCGAGCGCTGGGGGCGGCACTGGCTCGACCTCGCCCGTTTCGGCGAGAGCGACGGCTTCGAGCGCAACAACGTCCGTAACAACCTATGGCCGTACCGCGACTGGGTGATCCGCGCGCTGAACGACGACATGCCGTATGATGAATTTGTGCGGATGCAGGTTGCCGGCGATGTGCTAAAGTCGGGCGATCCGGCCGGCCAAAAGGCGGTCGGCTTCCTCGTGGCCGGGCTGCACAACACGGTCGTTGGCGGTAGCGAGTTCATGAAAAAAACGGCGCGTCAGGATGAACTCGAGGAGATCATTGGCACGGTCGGGCAGACGTTTGTCGGGCTCACGGTTAACTGCGCGCGCTGCCACAATCACAAGTTCGATCCCATTCAGCAGAAGGAATATTATCAAATGACCTCGGCGATCGCCGGGGTGTTTCACGGCGAACGCAGCGTCGCAGACCCGGAGCTGGCGCGACAGCGCGAGGTGCTGCGAAAACAGATTACGTTGTTGAGCGAGGAGCTTGCCAGGATCGAAAACCGCGCCCGCGAAACCGCGCTCGCGAAGCGCAAACAACGCGACCCCGAGGAGAAGCCGGAGCCGCCCACGCCGTTTGCCCGCTGGGAATTTGATACTGGCCTTGAGGACAGCCTCGGCGCGTTGCACGGCACGGCCAAGGGAGACGCTCGACTTGAGGGCGGGGCGTTGGTGGTGGATGGCAGTGACGCGTGGGTCGAGACCGCGCCGCTAAGTTCGCCCCTGCGCGCGAAGACGCTCGAGGCGTGGGTGGAACTGGGTAGCCTCAACCAAAAGGGCGGCGGCGTGATCGGGGTGCAGAGCAACGACGGCCAGTTTTTCGATTCCGTCGTGTTCGCCGAGCGCGAGTCGCGCCGATGGATGCCGGGCAGCAACGGACTCGTCCGGACGAAGTCGTTCGGGGCGCCGGAGGAAAACGAGGCGCATCAGCAGGCGGTTCACATCGTGATTGTTTATCAGGAGGACGGCACGATCAGCGGCTATCGCAACGGTGCGCCTTACGGCAAACCTTACAAGACAGGTTTTCAGGAATTTGCCGCCGGTGGCTCGCAGGTGATTTTTGGGATGCGGCATCGGGGTGGCGGTAATAATTTTCTCAACGGAAAAATCCATCGCGCCCAGCTTTACAACCGGGCGCTTGGCCCGAACGAAATCGCCGCCTCGGCCGGGGTCGAGTCAACGTTTGTCGGCGAGGCGGAGTTGGCTGCCGCGCTTGACCAAGCGGAGCAGACCCGGCGCAAGGCGCTCAAGGATCAGTTGACCGGCCTGAGCGCGCGCGAACGGGAGCTGGGCAGCGGCTCGTCGATGAAGGTTTACACCGTGGCCGCCCGCGGCAACCCCGGCACGGTGCGGCTGCTCAAACGCGGCAACGCGATGGACGAGGGCGAGGTTGTTCGGCCCGGTGCGGTCGCCGCGCTGCGGATGTTGAGCAGCGACTTCGGCATTAACCCGGACGCGTCCGACAACGAGCGGCGCAGGCAGTTGGCACATTGGCTCACAGACACGAACAATCCGTTGTTCACACGGGTGATTGTGAACCGCATTTGGCATTATCATTTCGGAACCGGTATCGTGGAGACGCCGAACGATTTTGGATTCAACGGCGGACGCCCGAGCCATCCGCAGCTGCTCGATTGGCTGGCGTCGGAGTTCGTGGCCAACGGCCAGCGGCTCAAGGCGCTGCACCGGTTGATCGTGACCTCGAGCACCTACCGGCAAGCCTCCGCCCCCCGGGCGGACGGGTTGGCTGTCGATGCCGAAAACCGGTTGCTATGGCGCAAGTCGCCGGTGCGGCTCGATGCCGAGTCGTTGCGCGACGCCGTGCTCACCGTCTCCGGCAAGCTCAACCCGAAGATGGGCGGCCCCGGTTTTCGCGACGTCTCCATCACCCCAAACAACGGGACCACCTACTACGAGCCGATTTATCCGCAGGGCGACGAGTACAACCGCCGCACCGTTTACCGCTTCAGCCCGAGGGGAGGGCGCAGCGCGATTCTCGACACGTTCGACTGCCCGGACCCCTCAACCACCGCGCCGCGCCGTGCCGTGACCACCACCCCGCTGCAGGCGTTGGCACTGTTGAACAACCATTTCATTTTGAACAAAGCCGCGGCAATGGCCGACCGTGTGGCGTCCCACGCCAAGGGCAACCTGGACGAGCAGGTAAAGCAGATCTTCCTCGACGCCTTCCAGCGCCAGCCGGACGCCGAGGAGCTGCGCTTGGCCAAGCGCTTAGCTGGCGAGTACGGCCTCGCCACGCTCTGCCGCTCTCTGTTTAACATTAACGAATTTGTCATTCTCAACTGATATGAACGACTTGGGCACACTCAATCGAAGGGAGTTTTTTAACTGGGGCATCCGGGGTATCGGCGCCACGGCGTTTGCGAGCCTGCTGGCGCGCGACACCACCGCACAGGCATCGGCGCTTGGCCAAGCGGCGTTCCCGAACTTTGCACCTAGGGCCAAGCGGGCGATCCACATCAGCCTTGTTGGCGGCATGAGCCACATCGACTCGTACGACCACAAGCCGGGGCTGGACAAGGCTCACGGCAAGCCGCTTGGTTCCAGCGAAAAACCGGACATCTTCTTTGGCAAAGTTGGTCTGCTGCGAAAGAGCGATTTTCAATTCAAGCCGCGTGGCCAGAGCGGCCTTTGGCTGTCGGACATGTTTCCCAACATCGCCGAGATGGCGGACGAGATGACTGTCATCCGCTCGATGACCACCGACTCGGCCAACCACACGCCGGCGTTGTTTTTCGCCAACAGCGGTTTTGAGTTTAACGGCTTCCCGTCCGTGGGCAGTTGGGTGTCGTACGGGCTGGGCTGCGAGACCGAGTCGCTGCCGGCGTTTGTCGTGTTGAGCGACGGGCGCGGTGGCCCGAACGGCGGAGCGTCCAACTGGACCAGCGGCTTCCTGCCGTCGCAGCATCAGGGCGTTGAGTTACGGAGCGGAAAGACACCAGTGCGCGACCTGTTTCCGGCGATAGAACAGCCGAAAGGCTCCGACGCCGCCGCCCGGGATTTTCTGCAAAAACTCAACGCCCGTCACGCCGGTCGCAGCGGTGCCGACGCGATGTTGAGCGCCCGCATGCGGAGCTACGAACTTGCCGCGCGCATGCAGCTTTCCGTGCCGGAGGTGAGCGACATCAACGGCGAACCGGAACATATTAGAAGCATGTACGGCCTCGGCGAAGGCCGCACCGAGGACGCCGGGCGCCGCTGCCTGTTGGCGCGTCGACTACTCGAGCGCGGTGTGCGGTTCGTGCAGATTTACTCCGGTGGCCCGATCGGCGGTTCACCGCGCGCGAGCTGGGACGCGCACGAAAACGTGCAGGACAATCACTCAACCGAGGCCGGCCGAATCGACAAACCGATCGCCGGTCTGCTGTGTGACCTCAAACAGCGCGGGATGCTCGACGACACGCTGGTGCTGTTCACCACCGAGTTTGGCCGGACGCCGTTCGCGCAGTCGAACGCGAATCAGGTTGGGCCCGGTCGCGACCACAACAAGTACGGCTTTTCCTGCTGGCTTGCTGGCGGCGGGGTGAAGGCGGGATTCAGCTACGGGAAGACCGATGAGATCGGTTGGAAGACGGTGGAAAACCCGGTGCACTGGCACGACTTCCACGCCACCGTGCTGCATCTGATGGGGGTCGATCACAAGAATCTGACCTTTTACCACAACGGCATCGAGCGCCGCCTGACCAATGTTCACGGCCACGTTGCCAAAGGCATCTTTGCTTAGTTTTTTCGGTGTCGAAAAACCGGCCTATTCGCCGCACAACTTGAGGAAGGCCTGCTCGTCGAGGATTTGGATGCCGAGGGTCTGGGCCTTGGCCAGCTTGGAGCCGGCTTTTTCACCGGCGAGGAGGTAGTCGGTTTTTTTGCTGACGCTGCCGGTGGTTTTGCCGCCGTTGGCTTCAATTTTCACTTTGGCCTCCTCGCGGCTCATCGTCGGGAGCGTGCCGGTGATGACGAATGTTTTGCCGGTAAACACGCCCTTATTGCCGCCGCTTTCGCCCGGTTCGGTTCCCTGCGGATCGATGCCCAGCTTGGCCAAGCGCCCCAAAGTCGTTCGGCCGGTCTCCGAGCCGAACCAGGCGAGCACCGAGCGGGCAACGGACGGCCCGATCTCGGTGGTGTAGTCGGGTGGACGGCTGCCGTTCTCCTTGGTCACCTGGGCAAAACCAAGCTTGGCCAAGCGCGCGATGCCTTCCCGGAGTTCGCCAACCCGCGCCGTGTAACGCTGTTCACGCTCGGTTTTTTCCTGTTCCGTCGCGGGTTTGTTTTTGCGCGAGCGGGGGTTGATGCGGACGATTTCTTCGCCCAGTTCGTCGAGCGTGATGACGTCCTGCAAGATCTCCGACCGCGCCACAGCCGCGACGTCCTTGTGAAAATTCGCCAGCGCGGCGGCGGTAGTGCGGCCCAACTCGGGGATGGCCAGCGCAAAGAGCCAGCGGTCGAGGCCCATCGTGCGGGCGCGCTCAACGGAGTCGACCAGCTTGGTGGCGTTTTTCTCGCCAAACATCCGCGGCTCGTCGTCGGTGCCGAGGTTGAGCGGGCCAAGCTGTTCCACCGTAAGGTCGAACAAATCGAGCGGGCTGCCAGCGAGGCCACGCTCGACCAGCTTGTCCGAGACAATGTCGCCAAGGCAGTCGATGTCGAGTGCGGTGCGCGCGGCAAAATGCTCGAGCCGCTGAGCCGCCTGTGCGGGACAGTCGGTGTTGACGCAGCGCCACGCGACGAATTCCTCGTCCTTGTGGATTGCCTCCCCGCACTCCGGGCATTGGCTGCCGGTGGCCGCGAGCATGTCGAACGGCTCGGTGCCGGTCGGCCGCAAATCCCGAACCACGGAGATGACGCCGGGGATGACGTCGCCGCGCTTCTCGATGATGACCGTGTCACCGACACGGATGTCCCTGCGGCCGATCTCCTCCTCGTTATGCAGCGTGGCGCGGCTGATGGTGGAGCCGTCGACGAACACCGGCTCCAGCTCGGCCACTGGTGTGAGCGTGCCGGTGCGGCCCACCTGGATCGTGATGGCGTTGAGCCGGGTTTGCGCTTGCTCCGGCGCATATTTGTAGGCCATCGCCCAGCGCGGCGCCTTGGCTGTGGCGCCGACGCGCTCGCGCAGATCGTAGCGGTTCAGCTTGATGACCGCGCCGTCGGTGTCGTAGTCGAACCCGCTGCGGACACGATCGAGCTCGTCGATTGCCGCGAGAATTTCCTCGGCGGTTTTGCAGTGCCAGGTGTGTTCCGGCGTGCGGAAGCCCAGTTGGCCAAGCGCATTGAACAGTCCAAGCTGCGAGTCGACCTCCGGGCCGCCCGCCACCTCGCCGCTACCGTAAAGGACGATGTCGAGTGGCCGCCTGGCCACCAGCGCGGGGTCGAGCTGCTTGAGCGACCCGGCGGTGGCGTTGCGCGGGTTGGCGAAAAGCGATTCGCCCTCGGCCTCGCGCGCTTGGTTCAGTTTTTCAAAACCGGAACGCGTCATGATCACCTCGCCGCGCGCCTCGAACACTGCGGGGGCATCCGCTTGGCCAAGCGCTTGGAGTCGGAGCGGGATGCTGCGGATGGTGCGGAGATTCCCGGTCACGTCATCCCCGGCTACTCCGTCGCCGCGAGTGGCGCCGACGGTCAACCGACCCTTCTCGTAACGCAGGCTGATTGCGATGCCGTCAGCCTTCGGCTCGACCACCCAGTCGAGCGGTTCGCCCGGCAACAGTTTCTGGACGCGCTCGACAAACTCGCGCACCTCCTCCTGCGAGTAGGTGTTGTCGAGACTCATCATCGGCACGGCATGGAGCACCGTCTCGAAGCCGTCGATCGGCTCGCCGCCGACGCGCTGGCTCGGCGAGTCGGAGGTGCGCAGTTGCGGGTGCGCGGCCTCGAGATCGAGCAGTTCATGGTAAAGCTGGTCGTACTCGCGGTCGCTGACCGTCGGCTGCGCCTCAACATAATAAGCCCGGTCATGCCGCCGTATCTCCTCCGCCAAGACCGTATGCCGTTGTTGAGGGGTGTCAGTCATCAGTCAGGCGTTCCTTCCATTGTTTTGGGTCGCGAGCGCCGTGCATGACTGCCACCACGGAAATATATTCGTCAAAAACCTGATAAATCACCAGATAGGGGAAACGATTCAGCGGCGCGAGCCAGGCCTGTTTGTGGACGATTGGATATAATTCCGGGCAATAGTTGATCGTACCAAATCGCTGCCCCGGTCAAATCCTTCTGCGCGGATGAGCGGATGATGAGGCGTCTGCTCACAGCCGGCTTTGAATCTCAGCTCGAACCTCCTCCCACGGCCGTCCCTCGGTTGGATTGTTTTCCAGGTCATCCAGCCGCCGATCCAGCTCTTTTTCTTGCTCTGGAGTCGGTCTTAGGACTGCTGCATCGGAGGCGATCGAGTCCCACAAGCCCCCGACATTTTGAAGTTTTTCCTGTACGGGCAGCTCCTGCAAGTGCTGCATTGTTGTCATGCAAAAAGAGTGCCTAAAAAGAAGCGTTGTGGCGAGTTGAAAACCGCCTGTTTTCTCTTTTAATCAAACATCTTGCCGGGGTTTAGGATGCCCTTGGGGTCGATGGTTTTGCGGAGGTCGCGCATGAGGCGCATTTGGGCTTGGCCCGCGAACTTGGGGAGGAATTCCTTCTTGGCCAGGCCGATGCCGTGCTCGCCGGTGATGGTGCCGCCGAGGCGGATGGCTTCGTCGAAAATCTCCGTGAACGCCTCGTGCACGCGGTGGATTTCGGCCTCGTTGCGTTCGTCGGTCAGGAAGGTCGGATGAAGGTTGCCGTCGCCCATGTGGCCGAAGGTGCCGATTTTCAAGTTGTGCTTCTTTGCGACCTCGGCGACAAAGCGGATCATGTGGGCCAACTCGCTGCGCGGCACGGTTGCGTCCTCGAGGATGGTCGTGGGCGCGAGTCGCGCGAGGGCGCTGAAGGCACTACGGCGGGCGGTGGCCAGTTGCTCGGCCTCGGCGGCGTCGGTGGCCACGCGCACCTCCATCGCGCCGTTGGCCTTGGCCAGTTCCTCCATCTTGGCGGCTTCCTCGGCGACGGCGGCCGGGTGGCCGTCGGTTTCCATCAACAGCAACGCCTCGCAATCGAGCGGCAGGCCGACCTTCGCGAAGTCCTCGACGCAATGAATCGTCGTGCGGTCGAGAAACTCCAGCGTGCACGGGATGATTTGCG
>CAYWMH010000044.1:0-12820 GCA_964459315.1 uncultured Verrucomicrobiota bacterium | reverse complement strand
GGGTGATGGCGGCGGTTAATTTGCAGGCCGTCTTCCAGACGGTGAGCAGGTACGCCTCCACCTTGTCCGCGCCGGTGTTGTAACCGATGTTGAACTCCACATGGTCGTAGATGCCCTTGCGGGAATCGGTTGTGAGGATCTCGACCTGCCGGTTCAACAGCAGCGAGTTGGGGATGGTGATGTTGTGGTTGCGAATCAGGTCACGTAGCAGCGTCAGCGTGGTGCGGGTCTCGATCACGATCGCGAGGATGTTTTCGTCCGGGATGCGAATGACGTCGCCACGCTCGACGTTGCCGTTGCTGATGACGATGATGCCGCTAATGAAATCCTTCAGCCAGTAATCCTTCGTCGTGAAGACCAGTACGGCGAGCGCCCCGAGGAAACTGGTTGTCTGCAGCCAGCTTTCGAGCTTCCAGATGTTCAGGAAGATCAGCCCCGCGACGATTCCGAGCAGCAGCAGCGCGATCAGCCTAAGGTTGTTGGACGTGTACGACTCGACATAGATGGCCGTGCCTTCGACCTCCCGTTTGCGGCCGTATTTCTTGAGGATCAGCGCGTGGGTGAATTGCCAGGTCAGGTACATCAGCAGCACCAACAGCCCGGTGTGACTGATATTGGAACCTAGTTGAAACTGGAAGGCCACGGCGAAAAAGTAGGTCAGGAACAAGGCGGCGTTGATGAGCCGCAGAAGGCGCAGCCGGGACGGGGCCGCGCCGATCGTGTGCACGCTCAGGTGGTTGATGATCTGCCTGCCGAAAATCAGGATCAGCAGGTTGATGGTAAACGTGACGTAATGGATCGGCTCGAGGTTGGTGAAGTAGGCCAGCAACCCCTCCAGCAGCCCGCCGGATTCCTTGATGGAGTCGACCACGTTGCGGACTAGGTTCGTGGATGCTGTTGTGTTGGTTTCCTCCATGGTCGGTGATGGTTACTCGGTGGAGATCAGCCGGATTCGGCGGACGTCCATGATCGCGCCCGTGGCCTTGCGGATCGGCTTGAGCCAGAAACGGTGCATGCCCTTGGCCAAGCGGACGGTCCCGATTTTTCGCGGCACGAAATTCTGGAAATGGCCGGTATCTTTCACGGTGAACTCCCGTCTCTGTCCCGCGACCTCGTATGCGACCGTGCTGCCGCCGTGCCCCGTACCGCAGCCCTGATGAATCTCGACGTCAAACCGTCCGGCAAGCGCCACGGTGAAGTCCCAGCAGACCCGGTCGGTGACGTTCACCCAGTAGCCGACGGTGTTTTTGTGCGGTTTGGTTTCGTACTGCAGCTTGGTGCCGTGGATCGTCGCGTCGCGCGCGTGCAACAACACCGAGCGGTCGAGCGCCTGGCCAATTGGCTCCCCCTCCGGCGCGGGCCGGAGGATGAGCGCCCGCACCCTTGGCGACTGGCCGCGAAACTTGAGGCCGATCTGCTCGGTGCCGGGCTGAACAAAAAAGACCTTCCCCAGCGTGACATTGCGGAAGCGGTTGGCCGCGCCGGTCGCCTCAAGCCGTGTCGGGATACGGTACGCGCTGATGTCCGGCACGGCGGTGCTCTCGCCCTTGGCGAGGCTGTAAACGAGTTCCACCCAATATTTGCCGGGACGCGAGGCGGGGTACTCCCACGCGTGCGCTTGGCCAAGCGGATCGCCGGTTGGCTTCAGGAGGATGCGGCCGTCCGGCAGCTGCGGCGTGTCGCCGAAGCGATCTTTTTTCGTGACGTACTTTTTGTCGACATGGGTATTTAGGCCGGTATCGGTGATGCTGAACTCGAGGTGCCGGAGCTTCAACCCGTCCTCGATGAACACATTCGCGATACGATCCAGCGAGCCCGCAGCGGCGGACGCCACGCCGATTGTGAGCAACAAGAAAATGTGGGTCAGTCGATTCACTTTGCTTTTGTGAGTTTTGCTGACTTGCGGAGGGGGCGCGAGCCGATCCAGCGGGTGTTGTATTGCTTGATCCAGCCATCGTCGAGCTTCGGGCGGGGCTCGCGGCCGTAGCGTTGACTGTCCATCCCGTGCCACGGCAGCGGTTCGACGGTCCAGCCTTGGGCGACGTGAAAATCGGCGTCTTTGTCCCAGCCGCTGGTGAACAGGAAAAAGTGGCGCGTGGTGCCGGGCCGCTGGGTGGGCAGACGGGCGGCGTTAAAGTCGAGCGTCAACTCGTCGCCGGCGGCGATGAGTGCGAGTTGATTGTCCTTGGCGGCGACGAGTTCGTCGACCACGCCGTAGCGGGTGACCCAGCCGGAGGGGGTCAGGCGCCAGTCGGGCGTGTCGCGGGTTTGCTCGTGGATCGGGGTCAGCGGCAGGTGCGCGGGCAAATCCTCCTTCGCGCCGTAGCCGTGCCAATGCAAATCGGTCGCGGTTGGGTGCGTTTCGGCGACGGCGGGCAACGCCGTTTTTTCAAACAGGGCGATCCGGTTCCAATGAATCTCGAACGCCGTCGAGAGTCGCAGCCGCTGGGTGTCGCTTGGCAGCTTATCGGCCAGGTCGATGACGATCGTCTTTGTTTTACCGACCGGCGCGCCGACGATCACGTCGACGTTTTGCCAGTCACCATCGGCGAGTTGCGCCTCGAGGGTGGGGAACGGGAACGGTAACCGGTCGTGGTGAGAGGCGGCAATATTGGCCATGCCGCCGCCGAAATGCAGCCAGCCGGTCAGCGCCAGCGCCAGCGGGGCGCGTGTGTCGAGCGGACCGAAGTCGAGTTCAACCGAATACCGCTTGGCCAAGCCGCGCAACTGCGGCAGCCGCAGTTCGATCGGCGAGACCCATTGGTCGTCGTTGGCCTGCAACGCGGCGGTGACGTCTAGCCCGTCACTGCGCCGTGCCTGCCGGAGGGGGGTGCGCTTGGCCAAGGCGGCCAGACCGGCCGGCGGGAAGGGGCCGGAGGGGCGCAGCTTGGTCGTGGGGTGGACTTCCGAGCTGGGTGGCACGTCGACGGTGAGCAGCTTGGCTTCGTCGAGGTACAGGATTTCCCGCAGTTCCTCGGTGATCTGCAGCCGGTAACGGCCGTCGAGCGGTTTGAAGTTCGTCTCGTCACCGATCCAGACGATCTCGTCCGGGTCGGCGTCGATGTAGACGCCATCGGCCACCGGCAGGCCAAGCGGCGATGCGCCGAGCAGGTCGGTGACAAAGCGGTGCCGTTCGCCGTCCCAAGCGTAGAGGTACGGGCAGGATCCGGTCGGCAAAATCAACTCGGTGAGGGTGACGATCTCGTCCCGCTTGACCTGCACGTCGAGGTTGAACAGCGAAAGGTCGAACCATCGCGCGTTGAGGGATTGAAGCATCTCGTTTTGGCCGATGCCGATCTCGATCGGCAGCGACTGGACGGTGCGCTTGAGCCGCAGGCCGGGGGCGGTGGTCTCGATTTGGATGCCGATGCCGCTGGCGTTGGATCGGTTGCCGTACAGCCGAACCTTGAGTTGGCGGTTGGCGTTGCCGCCGTCGTTGCGGAGGTATTTCAGGCCGTCATCGTGGGCGAGCAGAAGGTCAGAGTCGCCGTCGCGGTCGATGTCGGCGGCGGCGAGTTGGCTGACCTGCCCGGAGAGCGTATCGAGGCCAAGCGCGGTGGTCGTGTCGGCAAAGCCGGCGCTGCCGCGGTTGCGGAACGCCTGCACGCCGTCGCCGGTGGCGAGGAGGTCGAGCCAGCCGTCGTTGTCGTAGTCGAGTAACTGGACGGCAGTGATCCCCTTGGCCAGCGGGACCGTTTGTTTTTCCTCGAGCCCGTTGAAGATGATCTCGAGCTGCCCGTTTGCCAGCGTGACGAGGTCGGTGCGCAGGTCGTTGTTGAGGTCGCCGGTGGCCAGCGAGGTGGCGGCCGGCAGGGCGGGCAGGGTATTCGTCGGCGAGTGGGCCGCGCCCCGGTTTTTTTGTAGGAACATCGGCGTCTCGCCGGCGCGCGCGATGAACAGGTCGAGCATGTCGTCGTTGTTCCAGTCGTCCATGAAGAGCTTGAGCGCGCCGGTGATCTGCGTCGGGATGCCGGAGGTTTTTGTGATGTCCTTGAAATAAATGCTGCCGAGGTTGCGGAACACCTTGAGACCGGCGTCGCCCGGCTGGATGGCGAGCAGGTCGAGTTTGCCGGTGGAATCGATGTCGGCGATGATCCCGTCCACTGCCTTGAGCGAGGCGAGCTTGGAGAACTTGGAGAGGTCGCGGGCCAGGCCGTTGGTGGCGAACCGATAGGCGTGCGAGCCTTGGTCGCCGAGCATCAGCACGTCGTCGAACCGGTCGTTGTTCAGGTCACCGACGAGGCAGCGCGAGTAGCGTGCGCCGTCGATGGCCGGGAACTCGAAGCCGACCGGCGTGAAGACGCCGTTTGTGTTGAGCAGCGTGCGGAAGGTG
Source organism: uncultured Verrucomicrobiota bacterium (assembly GCA_964459315.1). Classification (GTDB taxonomy): domain Bacteria; phylum Verrucomicrobiota; class Verrucomicrobiia; order Limisphaerales; family UBA1096; genus UBA1096. The sequence goes on along the minus strand of CAYWMH010000044.1, from coordinate 8,487 downwards.
TTGGTACGCGTGTTCACGAACAGGCTATTGTTGCCGTTGCGGTTGAAGTCGATCACGCCGAACGGTCCCACGAACGCGGCGGCTTTGCCGTCGAAGGCCGTGGCGGTGTCGTCCACGAACTTGATCGCGATGCCGACGGCATCCGGTTGCGCCAGCTTGAACGGGATCAGCACCTCGGTGTAGAGGCATGCCTCCCACGCGCCTGGCTCGGTGGGCATCGGTTTGCCAGCGGTGCGCTGCTGGTGCAGTTCCAGCGCGGACTTGGCTTCGTCATCCCGCCCGACCGCCGTGAGCGCCTCGCTCAACGCCAGGGCCGCGCCGAGATGACTTTCCTCGAACGACACCAGTTCCTCGAACAACTCTGTGGCCGCCTCGGCGTTGCCGACGGCGAGTTGCGCTTGGCCAAGCAGGAAGCCGACCGCGCCGATGGTGTTGTCGATGTCGTACGCCTGCTGCAACGACTGGACGGCTTCGGTGTGGCGGCCGAGCCGCAGATGCGCCGCGCCGATCAGGAAATGTGCCGCGCCCAGGTTGCCGTCGATCGCCAGCGCCTCCGTGGCAAAACGGATGACCTGCTCCGGGGCATTGGCCAGGCGGTGGGCGTTGGCCAGGTTGAGGAGTAGGTCGGTCTCGGTCGGCTTGGCCTCGAGCGCTTGGGCAAAGGCGTCGATCGCCGGCTGTGCCTCGCCGGCCTCGTAATGGGCCTTGGCCGTCTCGAGCAACTGGTCGAAATCGGCCTCGCTGCGGCCGGGGGTACTGGTGAGCCAGGTGAAGATTACCGGCGCAAGCACCACGACGACGAGCAGCAGCAGGTACTTTACGGAGGATTGTGTTTGGCCGGCGCCGGACTCTTCGGTCATGCGCCGGAGAATACCGGCCGTTGCCGCCTTGACCAAGGGGAAAGCAGAGCCTAGCTTGCACCCCTTCTAGCCGATGTTTCCATCCCGGACAGGTTCCGCCCGCTTGGCCAAGCGCTTGGCCAACGGATTCACATTGATAGAGCTGCTGGTGGTGATCGCCATCATCGCGATTCTTGCCAGCCTGTTGTTGCCGGCGTTGGCCAAGGCGAAGGCCAAGGCCGGCCAATCGGCCTGCCTCAACAACTGCAAGCAGATCGGTGTGGCCGTGACGATGTACATTGCCGAATACGACAACCGGATTCCGTTCTGCCGCAACTGGGGCCGGGCATGGGGTAGGGATCATCAATTGCGCGAAGACGAGGTGTGGATGCCGCAACTTCTCGAGCCGTACATCGGGAAAAACACCGGAGCGCCCGATCCGAAACAGCGCGGCGGATCGAAAACAACTCGTTCCGTTTTCGCCTGCCCCGTGGCCATGAAGACCTCAGATGCGGGCATGCGTTCGAGATTCCGGAACAACAACAATGTGACCTACGTCTGGAACCACATTTACCTTACCAAGAGCCGCAACAGCTACGAGGTGAGACGGCCGGTGAGTGGCCGCCGGGCCGGGGATTGCGTCAATCCATCCATCGCCGTGCTGACTTGGGAGATGCCGTACTGGGACTACAAGCAGATGCCCCACAAGCGGGGCATCATGCTGAGCTACGTCGACGGCCACGCAGCACGGATGAGTGGCTCGCCCAAGGAACACGACTGGTGGGCCTACCACAGTCGCGACGGCTGGGAGGAAGGCGACTACACCTGCGGCAACGCACACTGAAACCGGAGGCTCAAGCCGACATCGGGAAGGGCAGCGGCTAGCGTGGCTCCAGCATTTTTTCCACCGGCACGCGGCTTAGCTCCGCAAACTTTGGCAGGCCGCCCTTGGTTGGTAGATCCAGCCGTCCCCGAACGAGCGGCGCGGCGTAACGGATGAACTGCTCGTTGGGCAGCCAGCCGTCCTCGCTGATCCATTCGCGCGGCACGGTGCGCTCCACCAGCGCGATGTCGCCGAGCGGATGCAGTCCGGTGCTGTACTGGTACGGGTCGTCCGCGCGGCGCTCGAGGGTGACCATGAAGCCGCTCTTGCCTTCCACGGCAGCCCGGACGGCAGCCCGGCCGCAGGCGACCGCTTCGTCGACATCCTGTTGGCTGGCAAAATGCGCGGCGGCCCGCTGGGCATAGCCGAGTTTCACCGTACGCGTTTTGAGATCGAGCTTGCCGTGGACGATTTCGCCAAGCGCCTCGGCCGCGCCAGAGAGTACCGGGTGGCCGAACGAATCGAGCCGTGTCTTGTCCGCACCGAGTTCATTTCCATCCATGTCCTTGATCCCTTCGCCGACGACCACGATGCAGTAACCAAGCTGGTCAACGATCTCCTTCACCTTGGTGAGGAACGCCTCCTCGTTGAGAGGGATTTCCGGCATCAGGATGATGTGCGGCCCGTCGGTCTGTTTGCGCTTGGCCAGGACGGTGCCGGCCGCGAGCCAGCCGGCGGCCCGGCCCATGACCTCGATTATGCAGCAGGAGCCGTCGTCGGTGGCCATGCTGGCGACGTCCTGTGCGACCTCCATCACGGTCGTGGCGTTGTACTTGGCCGCGCTGCCGTAGCCGGGCGTATGGTCGGTGTGGGGCAGGTCGTTGTCGATGGTCTTGGGCACGCCGATGCATCGCATCGGGAAGCCCCGCTTGATTGCCTCGTGATGCAGCTTGTTGTTGGTATCCTGCGAGTCGTTGCCGCCGGCGTAGAAAAAATAGCGGATGTTGTGCGCCTTGAAGACATCGAACAATCGGTCCATGTCCCGGGCGGCTTGCTCGGGGTCTTTCTTGAATTGAATCTTGTAGCGGCAAGTGCCCAGCGCCGCGGCGGGGGTGTGCTTGAGTTCCTCGATCGTGCGCGCTTTCTCTTCGTTCAGGTCGATCAGGTTCTCGTGAAGGATACCGAAGATGCCGTTGAGCCCGCCGTAAATCTCCTCGATCTGTTCCGGGTGTTTGCCGGCCTCCTGAATGACGCCGGCCACGCTCGCGTTGATCACCGCGGTGGGGCCGCCGGATTGGCCGACCAACAGGTTGCCCACGAGGTTGTCGTCGGTCGGGGCAACCGGCGTTTCCGGCTCGGCGTTGAGGTCGTGAATCAGCGGTTCGCCGGTGTTGGTCGGATTGTTTGTTGTCGTGTGTTGGTCTTCCGGTTCTGACATATGCGATGGGTTCGATTGCAGTGTTTCTGCAAAAAGGGGCGGGACTGTGCCTGTCGCCCTGTGGCCTGTCAAAGCCAATTGCAACCGGCGGATCGCGCCGTTCCGGCTGTTCCGGCCGGTTAATCGGTCAATTGTGCGAGGGGATTGTCCCGGCTTGACAGGGGGAACGCCACCCGCGCGCCGCCCTGCCGGTGCGACTCGAACAGCGCCACGATCATCTCGGTCGCCGTTCGTGCGTCATGGATACTGGCCTCCGGGTCGCGATCCTCCTCCACGGCGTCAATGAGGTCGCGTATGGCCAATATGTTGCCGGCATGCAGGCCGCCGTCCTTGAGCGTCTCCGCTTGGCCAAGGCCGTTCGAACTGATGGGGATCCACTGTTTGCCCGTGCGCGCCGGCGACCAAGAGCCGTCCGGGAGCAGGCTGGCGCTTGGCAGGTAGCCGGTGGTCATCTTGATGACGCCTTTGCTGCCAAAAATCGTCAGGCCAAAACGATTTGGATTTCCAGCCGCGCGGCGGACGGATCGGAAGTGGGCCGTCACCTCATTCGGCAGCGCGTACGTCGCGCCGACGTGATCACCGGCCAACGGGCCGATGCCTTCGTTGCCGGGCTGGACGTGCCTTGCCGCGACCGGTTCACCGTCCTGCCGAGCGTAGCCCTGGCACCAGAGCGGATCGCCGGCGAGGTGATGTGTGAGGTCGAACACGTGCGTGCCTAGCACCCAAAGATCCTCACCACCCCCGCGGTGGTCTTCCTTGCCATGGAGTTGGTACTCGAGTGGCAGGCCGATCCGGCCCTCGGAGATGAGTTGCCGGACCTGTTCGAGGATCGGGCTGTACCGCGTCTGGTGAGCGACGGCGCACTTGACGTCGTTCTTTTCACAGGCGGCGACCATCTCATCGGCCTCGCGAAGCGTGCGGCAGAGCGGTTTCTCCTGGTAGATGCCGCGCACCCCCGCCCCGGCCGCAGCCACGAGCATGTCGTGGTGCTGGTCGAGCCAGCGCGGGCAGATGCTCACGAAATCAAGCGTTTCCTTATCGAGCATCTGCCGGTAATCGGCGTAGCCCTTGGGATCGCCCAGGCGCTTCACCGCCTTGGCCAAGCCGGCCGAGTTGTCGTCCGCCACGGCCACCACCTCCGCGTTCGGGAACTCCCGCCACACCGTGTCCAGTCCGTGCCCGTAATTGCCGCGTCCTGTGCTGCCAATCACGCCGACTCGATAGTTCGTTGCCATAATGAAGGAGATGCTTGGCCGCGAATATGCTCTCCGCTTGGCCAAGCGGCAAGGCAATTGGCCCGGCGCGGGCTTCGACCTTTCCCGGCGCTTGGCCATCGGTTAGCCTGCCGCCCGCGCGAATGAAGCTGCCGTTTGAACTGGCGCTGGCGCTGCGGTATTTGCGGCCCAAGCGCACGTTTGTCTCCGTCATCACCCTGATCTCGATCATCGGGGTGACGCTCGGCGTGGCGGTGCTGATCATCGTCATGAGCGTCATGACTGGCTTCGGCGAACAGTTGCGCGAGCGTCTGCTCAACTTCAACGCGCACATCAAGGTGGCCGTGAACGGCAAGCCGATGGCGGACTATCGCGGGGTGCGCGACACCGTGCTCCTCAACGAGGCCGTCGCCGCTGCGGCACCGTTCATCATTGGCCCGGTACTGGTGGAGACCCAGCCGGATGGGGAAGAAAGTCCCCAAGTATTCACGCCGTGGGTTCGGGGCGTCGACCCTGTGCTGGAGGAATCTGTCAGTTCGCTAACCTCGACCAACAGCATCATCGATGGTGTGTTCGATGTGGACGGGGGACTCGTAGTGGGGTCGCAGATGCGCACCATGCTGAATCTTCGGGTGGGCGATTACCTTGCGTTGCACTCGGCGCGAAGTTTTCATGCGTTCCGCGAGGCACAGGAGGATGGTCGGGAGGCGGTGCTGCTGCCGGACGACTTTGAGGTGCGGGGTGTGATGGATGCGGGTCTCTACGAATACAATGCCAGCTTTGTGCTTACATCAATCGAGGATGCGCAGGAGTTGTTTGGTCTCGGTGATGCCGTGCACGGCATCGGGGTGAAGTTGAACAACCCGGATCGTACCGAGCCGGTGCGGCGGCAGCTGCTCAAGACTCTCCCTCCGGGTCATGTGGTGACCACTTGGGAGGATGAAAACACGCAAATCCTTGAAGCGCTGAAGGTGGAGCGCAACGTGATGTTTTTCCTGCTGTTTTTCGTGATGATCGTGGCGGCGTTCGGCATCACCAGCTCGCAGATCACATTTGTCGTGCAGCGCACGCCGGAGATCGGGACGCTCAAGGCTCTGGGCGCCACCGGCGGGCAGATCATGCAGGTGTTCTTTGCGCAAAGCTTCGTCGTGGCGGTACTCGGCTTGACACTGGGCTTTGGTTTGGGCCTGTTGGCGCTCGAGTACCGGAATGAGTTCCTCCTGCTGTTGCGTGACATGACCGGTTTGGAGATATTTCCGGCCAGCATCTACGGCTGGCAGGAGCTGCCGTCGAAAATCGTGCCGGGCGACCTCATCCGGATCGCGGCCGGCTCGCTCTTCATCTGCCTGTTGGCCGGTGTGATCCCGGCTTGGAACGCCGGCCGGCTCAAGCCCGTGGAGGCCTTTCGCCATGAGTGACGCGATCCTGTCAGCGCGGGGGTTGCACAAGTCGTACGACCTCGGCCGACGTAAGGTGGAGGTGCTGCACGGCGTGAGCCTCGACATCGCGAGCGGCGACTTCCTTTCTCTGCAGGGCGCCTCCGGTGCCGGCAAGAGCACGCTGTTGCACCTGCTCGGCGGGCTGGACGAGCCCAGCGCCGGCGAGGTGTTGGCCGACGGCCAACCGGTGTTCGGCATGGGCACGGCGCGTTTGGCCAAGTGGCGGAACCGCGAGGTGGGGTTCGTCTTTCAGTCGTATCACCTGCTGCCGGAGTTTGACGCGCTGGAGAATGTCACCCTCCCGGCGCGCATGGCGCACACCGGTACGGCTGCCGCCGTGGAGCGGGGCAGGGAACTGCTCGACCGTGTCGGCTTGGCCAAGCGCGTACACCATCTACCGACGGAACTTTCCGGCGGGGAACAGCAGCGCGTGGCCTTGGCCCGGGCGTTGATCAACCGACCGCGCATCCTGTTCGCCGACGAGCCGACCGGCAATCTCGACTCCAAGTCCGGCGGCGGCGTGCTCGACCTGCTCTGCGAATTGCAGCGCGAGGCCAAGTTGACGACGGTCATCGCCACTCACGACGACCGCGTCGCCGCCCGCGCACAAAAGCCCCTTCGCCTAGTCGACGGCCTGATCGCCTAAAGCAGGCCAAGCGACTCGTCGAGGAGGGCGTAGAGCGACCGCATTGTCTTCTCGGTTTCGTCGCCCATGCTCGAGAGGCGGAAGGTTTTGCCCTTGATTTTGCCGTAGCCGCCGTCGATCAGGATGCCGCGTTCCTTCATCAGCTCCTGCAGCTTGGCCACGTCGATTTCGCGCCCGCCCGGCTTGGCCCCATTGTTCACGCAGGTCAGCGTCTGCGACTCATAGCTGGCCTCGGGAAACAGTGTAAAACCGTGGTTTTTGGCCCAGTCACGGGTCATCACGGCCAGCTTGGCGTGCCGCGCAAAGCGGGTGTCCAGTCCCTCCGCCATGATGTCCTCCAGTTTCGACTTCAGCGCGTAAATGTGCCCGATGCTCGGCGTGCTTGGCGTCATCCGTTTCTCGGCATTTTTCTGGAACTCCAGCAGGTCAAAGTAGTAGCCGCGGTCGTCGATCGTCGCGGCGCGGTCGCGCGCGGCCTGCGAGGCGGTGAACACGCTCAACCCCGGTGGCAGCGCGAACGCCTTCTGCGTGCCGGCCAGCAACAGGTCGATGCCGAGCGCGTCAAACTCGATCTTCACGCCGGTCATCGAGCTGACACTGTCGACGATGAACATCACGTCCGGGTACTTATCCTTCAGCGCGGCGATCTCGGTGCGCGGGCTCATCACGCCGGTGGAGGTCTCGTTGTGCACGAGCGTGCCCGCATCAACCTTGCCGGTGGCCCGGCGCTCATCGATCTGTTCCGGCAGAATGGGCGAACCCCACTCCACCTGCAGTGCCTCGGCCTCCTTGCCGCAGCGCTTGGCCACGTCGAACCACTTGTCGGAGAAGGCACCCTTCATGCAGTTGAGCACGCGCTTGGCCACGAGATTACGGACCGCGCCCTCCATGATGCCCCAGGCCGATGCCGTGCCGAGGTATACCAGCCGCTCCGTGTAGAGCAGAGACTGCAGCAGTGGCATCACGGCGGTGTACAGGTCTTTGAAATCCTGGCTGCGGTGCCCGATCATCGGCGTGCGAAACGCCTCAAACGTCTTGTCGCTGACCTCGATCGGTCCTGGTATGTGCAGTTTCAAGTGCCCCATGAAGCGCGTGAACCTATTCCGTTGCACCCGCCGGTGGCAAGCGGCCAGTCGGCTTGCGCGGTGAAAACACCGTTTGCGTTTCAATTGACTTGCCGCTGGGTACGGCTTTTCACACAATGCGTGCCCGCTCGGTGGAGAGGTGGCTGAGTGGTTGAAGGCGCACGCCTGGAAAGCGTGATTACTTGAAAGGGTAACGGGGGTTCGAATCCCTCCCTCTCCGCAATTTTTATACTACATTTTCACTGATTTAGGCCCGAAACGGTGTATAGATCTGCGAGTTTGATAGGGGCGAGATTTGGAGGTTGACATAATCTGCCAAGAGGCAAAGCATCCCCCACCGATCCGGGCAGCGGTACGTTTCTTCTGCGGTGTTCCCCACACCCACCTCCTTGGCGTCTGTTGTCCGGATCATTTTTTCTTACTTGCTTGACCGGCAAAAAACTTCTGATAAATTCCCGCGCCCCTCTTCGGGGGTGTAGCTCAATCGGTTAGAGCGCTGGCCTGTCACGCCAGAGGTTGCGGGTTCGAGTCCCGTCACTCCCGCCATTATTTTCGGAGCAACCTTCCCATTCGTCTCTTGATCAAGTGCCCGTTCACTTTAGCTCCTTGGGTGGTATTGCTGGTGAATGGCCTTAAGCCGTTTGCCAGCGACATGAGTGTACACTTCCGTTGTCGCGATGCTGGAATGGCCGAGCAGTTCCTGAATCACTCGCAGGTCGGCGCCGTGTTCGAGTAGGTGTGTGGCGAAGCTGTGTCGCAGCATGTGCGGCGTGATGTTCCTGTCGATGCCAGCCAAGGCACACCGTTTCTTGATGCGCCCCCATAAGGTTCCCGCCGCGAAGGCGGTGCCGCGACTGGTGAGAAACAGGTTGCTAGGACTTTTGCCTGGCTTGGCTAGTTTGTTGCGTCCGAATTGCTCGTAACGCTCGATGGCCTCGACGGCGCGGCGGCCGACTGGCACGACGCGTTCCTTGTTGCCCTTGCCGATCACTTGGATAAAGCC
>CAYWMH010000043.1:0-12972 GCA_964459315.1 uncultured Verrucomicrobiota bacterium | reverse complement strand
CCGGGCAACAGGCGACTGCCGCGACTGTCGCCAACGCCCCGACCAAGGCGCTCGCGAGCGACGGGGCGCTGTTTTTCGGTGAGCGGCTTGTCGGCAACCGGCGCTTGAGCGTTGGCGCGACCAACACGGCGTCACTTGTTTTTGTCGCGAGCACCGGCACGAACGGCGTCTTTCGCTTGCAGATCAAAAAAAACGATGTGCTTGCCGTGGACAACACCGCCTCGGCGCTCAGCTTGGCCCGGCGCGACACCCGCGCGTTGCTGGTCACGAAGGGCAACCAGTTCCTTGAGCGGGCGCTGCGCAGCGTGCCCAAGCTCGACCTCGCCGTCGTGGCGAATCTCGCCGACCCCGCGCCGCCGGTGGATTTCGTTGTGCTGGACGGTGTCGTGCCAAGCGCTTGGCCAAGCGGCAACGTGTTGGCGATCCAGACGCAGTCGACCAACTGGTTCCGGCCGGGCGGCTCGATCGACGGGCCGCCGATTGTCGACTGGAAGAGCAGCCACCCGCTGCTGCGTTTCGTCAATTTCGACAACGTGCAGGTCGCCAAGTCGTTTGCCGCCAAGCTTCCCGCATGGCTCGCACCGCTCGTCGAGTCGCCGTCCGTGCCGCTCTTGGCCGCGGGCGAAAACGACGGCCAACGCGTCGTTTGGACCGGCTTCAACCCGCTCGACAGCACTTGGCCGCTGCGGGTTTCGTTCCCGATTTTTATCGCCAACACCGCCGCCTGGCTCAATCCCGCCGCCCGCACCGGCATCCGAGTTGGCGAGCCGTTCCATGCACGCTTGGCCAAAGAGGAAACTCCGGTGACCATTGAGACGCCGGATGGCTCGACACGAGAAACCAAGACCACCGCCGGTGGCGAGTTGGTCTTCGGCGATACGGGGCAGCAAGGCGTGTACACGGCGTCATTCGGCACGAACACGCTTCGGTTCTGTGTGAACCTGCTCGACCGGGACGAGAGTCGCATCCGTTCGCGCGAGTCGTTGCAGATGGGCCAGTACGGCACGGTCGAGGCGTCCGTGCCGGTGAGCGCGGACAAGGAGGCGTGGCGCTGGTTCGCGATGCTGTGCCTCGGGTTCATCCTTTTCGAATGGTGGTTCTACCACCGCCGCACCGCATGAGAGACAATTTGAAAATCATCAGTTTCATCGCTGCCACGCTGCTCGTGGGCTGTTCGTCCGGGGGAGACTCGGTCACGGTTTACACCTCGCAGGATCAGGTTTATGCAGAGCCGATTTTGCAGCGGTTCGAGCGGGAGACCGGCGTTCGCGTGCGCGCCGTTTACGACAGCGAAGCCGTCAAGACGGTCGGCTTGGTCAACCGCCTGATCGCCGAGAAAGACCATCCCCGTTGCGATCTGTTCTGGAACAATGAGGCGTTTCGTACGTATCAACTTGCCGAGCGCGGTGTGCTTACCGCCAACTCCCCGATTGAGTCGTTCGGCGCGCGGACGCGGCAGTGGGTGTGGAACACGAACCGGCTAAATCGCGCCGAATTGCCGGCGAGCTTGGCCTCACTAACCAACGCGCAGTGGCGTGGCCGGGTGGCGATTGCGCTGCCGTTGTTTGGGACGACAGCGACGCATTTTCAGGTGTTGCGCCAGCGCTGGGGCGAGGTGCGGGGGCGGGCGTGGTGGCGAGCGGTGCTGGCCAACGGCGTGATGGCGGTCGATGGCAACTCGGTGGTCGTACAGCTTGTTGGCCGCGGTGAAGTTGCGCTTGGCCTGACCGACTCCGACGATGTGCGCGCTGGGCTGCGCAACGGCCTGCCGATCGCCGGCCTGCCGCTTGGCGTGGACGGCATGGTTATCGGAAACACGCTGGGCCATATTCGCGGCGCGCCAAGGCCCGACTTGGGCAGGCGCTTGGCCCAGTTTTTGCAATCGCCGGCCGTCCGGATCGCGCTTGCCGAGGCCGGCGCGATCGATCCCGGCGAAACGCCCCCGTCGGTTGCGATCGCTTGGCCAAGCTTGGTCGAGGAGAACGCGCGGGCCGTGGACGACCTGCAATCCATCTTCCTCGACTGACATGGGCTGGGGATTGCTGCTCAATAGTCTGGCATTGGCCGCGCCGGTGGCGTTGGCAGCAGTCGCGGTGGGGTGGCTGGTGGCGTTGTTCATTGCCGCGTCGCGTGGCTTGTTGCGTTGGGCGGCGCTCGTCGGGGCGGTCGTCGCGCTCGCGTTGCCGCCGTTTTTGGTCGTCAATGCATGGCTTGGCTTGTTGGGAAACGTCGGCGTCCTGAAGCCTTGGCTGCCGCTCGACATCTATTCGCACGGCGGCGCGGCGTGGGTGCTGACGCTGATGCTCTGGCCGCTGCCGTGCCTGATGTGCCATGGCGCGTTCAAGCGGCTCACGGCGGAGATGCTCGATGCCGAGCCGGGGTTGTGCGGCGGGGCTCTCTCGCGGGGGCTGCTGCTGCCGATGACGCTGGCGGCGGCGTGGCAGTCCGGGCTGATCGTGTTCGCGCTTGCGTTCAGCAACATCGCGGTGCCGGCGATCCTGCAGGTGAAGGTGTTCCCGGCACAGTTCTGGGTGCAGTTTAGCACGAGCTACGACTTCGCGCTGGCGTGGCGGTACGGCTGGGTGCTGGCGGCTCTGCCGCTTGGGTTGCTGCTGCTGCTGCGGGGCCGGTCGGTCGCCTGGCCTTGGGAGAGTTCGGGCGTGCCGGGGGAGGTGTTGCGCGGCCGGCTTGGGCAAGTGCTGCTTGGCTCTGTCACGACTGTCGCCGGCTTGACCATCGGGCTGTCGGTGCTGCTGCCGCTTGGCCATTTGCTGAGCGACCCGCGGACATGGACGGATATTTGGAACACGCTCCGGGCCGGGAAGCAGGCAGTCTGGAGTTCGTTTTGGTTCTCGGCGGCGACGGCGACGCTGGTCTCGGCGCTTGGCCTCGCGGCCGCTCGCTGGGCCTACCTGCGTTTGGCCTGGTTGCTGTTCTTTTTGCCGGGCGTGTTGTTGGGGGTGGTGCTGATTTTCCTGCTGAACCGGCCCGGCTTGGGCTGGATTTACGGTGGGCCGGGTATCGTGCTGTTGGCGCTTGGCCTGCGGTACTTCGCACTCGGCTGGGAGGGGACACGCTTGGCCAAGGCTTCGATGGATGCCGACCTTCAAACCGTCACCGACCTCGCCGGGCTGCCGTGGTGGCAGCGTTGGCGACATCTGTTTTTGCCTCAGGCCGGCCCGGCGTTGGCGGCGGTGTGGTATGTGGTTTATCTGCTATGCCTGTGGGATACCGAGACGGTGGTGCTCGTCGTGCCGCCGGGCGGCGAGACATTGGCATTGCGGGTGTTCAACCTGCTGCACTACGGCCACCACGCTCAGGTGAACGCTCTTTGCCTGATTCTGCTATTGCTAGCTGTACTGCCGTTGGTGGCCTGGGCTTTGTTTCGTTTGTTAAAAAAACCGGCCCACGTTTGAGTGGGCCGGGTACAGAAAGTTGATAGTCCAGTTTATTTGGTAGCGATGCAGTAGAGGTGTTCCTTGCCACGGAGGAACATCTGGTTGCCGACGACGGCGGGAGAGCAGTCGAACTTGTCGTCCAGTTCGTTGGTCGCCAGCAGCTCCAGCTTGGTGCTGTCCTTTAGCACGGAGACGGTGCCGTTTCGGCCGGCGATGTAGACCCGCCCACCGGCGCTCACCGGCGAGGCGTAAACCCCGCTGATGCCGTCGAGCCGCTCGCCTTCGACGAGCAGTTTGCCGGTCTTGGCGTCGCGCACCGAGAGGATACCGTTATTGCCGGCGAGATACCAGATTCGGCCGTTGCTCAGGAGAGGTGACGGAACGTACGGTGTGCCCCGGTTGCCGGTCCAGGCGACGGATTTGCTGTCGGTCAGATCGCCGCTGCCGCCCAGCTTGATTGCCGCCACATGCGCGCCGCGAAAGCCGCTCATGGCATAGACAAACTCTTCATCCACAACAACGGAGGGGACGCAATTGGCGGTTTGCCCGCTGCATTGCCAAAGCAGTTTGCCGTCGCTGAGCTGGTAACTGCGGACGGCGCGGGAGCCGTTGACAATAACCTGCGTGACCCCGTCATGCGATGTGACTACCGGGGTGCACCAGCCGGTGGCTTCATCCCGGTCTTGTTTCCATTTCAGCTTGCCGGTCTTTTTGTCGAGCGCGTAGATTGCCGAGTCGCCCTCGTGATCCCACAGTAGCACAACTGTGTCGCCGTGCAGGGCGGGGGAGGTGCCTTCGCCGAAACTATTGCGGGTGCGCATGTCTCCGAAATCCTTTTTCCATTGCAGCTTGCCCTTCATGTCGAAGCAGAACAGGCCGCGTGAGCCGAAGTTGGCGATGATGTGCTCGCCGTCGGTCACCGGCGATCCGGAGGCATAGCCGTGGTCTCGGTGATGCCCCTCGTGCGGCACGGCGGTCGTGACGACGGAGCGCCAGTTTTCCTTGCCGGTGTTGCGGTCGAGGGAAAGAAGCACAAAACGATACTCTTCGGTCGGCTTGCCACCGCCTCCGAATCCGCCGCGTCCCCGGCTCGAGCGCCCGCTGCGCCCGCTCCGCTCGCCGCCGCGCCCCCGGCTGAATTGCCGACGCATCTCCTCGCGGAGTGCATCGCGCTCGGCGTCGTTCAACTCACCGTCACCGTCCTTGTCGAACCGCTTGATGAATTCCTCGCGGTTGAACCCGCCACCGCCGAAGCCCGATCGGCTGCCGCTTTCACGGCTGCGTTCGCCACCGCGCTCGCCACGCTCGCCGTCCGGGCGGGGGCGCTCGCCGCGCTCACTGCGTCCGCGACCCTCGGGCCGTTCGCCGCTTGGTCGCCGCCGTTCGCCGGTTTGGCCGCGTTCACGCGAATCACCCCCTGCCGCTGCCGCCACTTTTTTACCGGTTTTCTCAGCCGTGAGGACGAAAAGCTGATCCCCCCAGATCACGGGCGTCGAGTTGCCGGAGCCGGGAACCTTGATTTTCCAAAGGACATTTTTTTCCTCGGAAAACTCCTTCGGCGGGTTGGCGCCGGGGGCCACGCCGTTGGCAGTGGGGCCGCGCCAAGCCGGCCAATTGTCCGCGGTGACCGTGCCGGTCAGCGCCCATGCCAGGCCGGCCAAGCCGCCCAGCCCAAGTTTGGTTAGTTGAATCGATTTCATGATTTTACGTCGAACCGGCTGTTAGACTTGGCCAAGCGGTGAAAGGTTTCAAATTATTTTTTTGGCCAACGCTTTTTGGCCAAGCGGGGTATGGCTTGTTCGGTTCCGGCTCTGCACCCACACTGCCGCCGTGAACATTCACTGGATCGACGCGACGCTGCTCTGCGCCTACTTGCTGGGCATGGTGGTGTTCGGGATGTGGATGGGGCGAGGCACGCGGAGTTCCGCAGAATTCATGGTTGGCGGGCGCAGCATGCCGTGGTGGGCGGTGCTCTGCTCGATCGTCGCGACCGAGACCAGCACGATCACTTTTCTGAGCGTGCCCGGCGTGGCCTACACCGGCGACTTGGCTTTTCTGCAACTGCCGCTTGGCTACATCCTCGGCCGGTGGATCGTGTCTTCAATTTTGCTACCGCGCTACTTTTCTGGCGAGTTGTTCACGGCGTACGAGATCCTCGACCGGCATTTCGGAAGTATTGTGAAACGGGTCGCAAGTTTGTTGTTCATCATCACGCGGACGCTCGGCGACGGCTTCCGTTTGTTCCTCGGCGCGATCGTTTTGCAGCATGTCGCCGATATCGACATGAACACGGCGATCATCGCCCTCGGTATCGCGACGATCATTTACACGTTCGCCGGCGGCATCCGCGCGGTGATCTGGACCGACTTCATTCAGTTCGTGGTCTACATGGTGGGCGCGGCGATCGCGTTTGGGATTTTGATCAACTCGATCGAGGGTGGCTGGGGCTCTGTTACCGAGTTGGCCCATGCGGCGGACGGCGACAAACTGCGTATCTTTCATTTCGATTTCGACCTGACGGGTACGTACCTGTTTTGGGCCGGGTTGATCGGTGGCGGTGTGCTGGCGATAGGCACCCACGGTGTCGATCAGTTGATGGTGCAGCGTTATTTGAGCGCGCGCAGCCAGGGTGAAGCGGCGCTGGCCTTGCGACTGAGCGGATTTGTGGTGTTGCTGCAGTTCGCGTTTTTCCTGTTGATCGGCACGGCGCTCTACGCCTATTACATCCAAAACCCGCCGCCGGAACCGTTTGCCAAAAGCGACCGCGTGTTTGCGACGTTCATCGTTGAAAAGATGCCGGTTGGTTTGCTGGGCATCGTGCTGGGCGCGCTGTTCTCGGCGGCGATGTCGACGTTGTCGAGTTCGCTCAACTCCAGCGCGACGGTGCTGGTCAACGACATCCTCAAGCCGGACAGCGACCGCGCCCGATTGCGCTTGGCCAAGTGGCTGACGATCGCGTTCGGCGTGGCGCAGATCGTCGTCGGCATCTCCGGGCAATGGCTCGAATCATCGGTGATCGGCAGCGTGCTGGCGATTCAAAGTTTCACTACAGGAATCATCTTCGGGGTCTTCGCTCTCGGCTTGGCCAAGGGCAAAGTTGGCACGAACTCGGCGCTCGTCGGGCTGGTCGTCGGCCTGGCCGTGATGAGCGCGATCAAGTTCGGCACACCGCTGGCCTGGCCGTGGTTCGCCCTGGTCGGCTCGACCATCACCTTTTGCACGGGCTGGGTGCACAACAAACTCTTTCAAAACGAAACGAGTGCCTGACCAATGACCCAATATCGTCCCGGCCTCGAGGTTTGTGTTGCCAATCTTCCGGAGGTTCTGCGCGGCGCCCGGTTCGGCCTTTTGATGAACCAGGCGTCGGGCGACTCCCGGTTCCGCACGGCCGACGCTGTCCTCGACAAATCTTTGCCGGGCCAGTTGGCGGCGTTGTTCGGGCCGCAGCACGGCCTGTGGTCGGAGCAGCAGGACAACATGATCGAGACACCGCACGGACTCGATTCGCTGCGGAAGATCCCAGTGCACAGCCTTTACGCCGACGTCCGCAAACCGCCCCCGGAGATGCTCGAAGCGCTTGATGTTTTGATCATCGACCTGCAGGACGTCGGCACGCGGATCTACACCTATATCTGGACGCTGAATCTTTGTCTCGCGGCGGCGGCCGAGAATGGTATCGCCGTTGTCGTGCTCGATCGGCCCAACCCGCTCGGCGGCGAGATCATCGAGGGGCCGATGCTGGAACCTGGGTTTGCCAGCTTCGTCGGCCGGGTGCCGATGCCGATACGGCACGGTCTCACGCTGGCCGAAGCCGCGAGATACCTCAACCGCGTCTGCGGTATTGGCGCGAATCTCCATTGCGTGCCGATGGAGGGCTATCGCCGCAGCTCGTATTGGCCTGAGCATGGCCAACCGTGGATTCCGCCGTCGCCGAATTTGCCCCGGCTCGAGGGGGTGCTGTTGTATCCCGGGCAAGTCATGCTGGAAGGCACAATGCTGTCCGAGGGGCGCGGCACGACCACGCCGTTCGAGCTTTGCGGCGCTCCGTACATCGATCCTGCGGTGCTCCTGAACGAACTCGAGGAATTCGGGTTCGACGGGCTAACTGCCCGACCGTACCGCTTCGAGCCGGCCTTTCAAAAATATGCACGGCAGTCGTGCGGCGGATTGTTTCTGCACCCGACAAATCCACGGACATTGCGATCCTATCGATTCACCGTCGCGATGATAGGCTGCATCGCCAGGCTCTGGCCGAAGCAGTTCGCCTGGCGGCAGCCGCCGTACGAATACGAGACCGAGAAGCTGCCGATCGACATCCTTTCCGGCGGCACAGCCCTGCGCGAGGCGATCGACGCGGGGCTGACGCTGGAGTCTCTCGAGCGCGTCACCGCCATCGACGACTCGCAGTGGGAACGCGCCATCCGCCCAGACCGGCTTTACGAGTAGCCCGCCGACTAAACCAACCAGCTCACGGCTCACTTCTTTTCAACCGGCTCGTGGGCGGGTAGCCTGTTGGCGCATGACCGTCGAGGAGCAGTTGGCCAACGGGGAGGTTTGCTACATCGATCGCCGCGACGGCGAGGTGAAGACCGAGGCCATCTACCGCGAGCGGCCGCTGCGCTGGGTGTACGGCAACACGCTTGGCCGGCTGGCCCAATGGCTGCTCATTCGCCGGTGGATCGTTTCCGCATGGTACGGCCGCCGGATGGACACGGCCAAAAGCTCACTCCGGATCCGGCCGTTCATCGAGCAGTACGGGCTGGACGAGGGCGAGTTCGCCGAGCCGGTGGATGAATACAATTCGTTCAACGAGTTTTTTTACCGCAAACTCAAGCCCGGAGCGCGTCCGGTCGATGCGGCCGCCTGGTCGGTGGTGTTCCCGGCGGACGGGCGGCACTTGGCGTTCGCCGACATCACCGCCGAGACCGATTTTTTCGTCAAGGGCCAGTCGTTCGACCTCGCACGGTTCCTTGGCGACGACGGCTTGGCCAAGCGCTACGACGGCGGCTCGATGCTGCTCTCGCGACTCTGCCCGTTGGACTACCACCGATTCCACTTCCCGTGCGCGGGCGGGGCCGGCGTCCCGCGATTCATCAACGGCTGGCTCTACTCGGTCAACCCGATCGCGCTCGTCACGCGGCCGTCGATATTCTGGGAGAACAAGCGCGTGGTCACGCCGATCGAGTCGCCTGAGCTTGGCCAAGTGCAGTTCGTCGAGATCGGTGCGACCATGGTCGGCGCTATCCGGCAGACCTACATGCCCGGCGAGGCGGTGGCCAAGGGCGAGGAGAAAGGCTACTTTGCCTTCGGCGGTTCCAGCGTGGCGGTGCTATTTCAGAAAGGCCGAATCGAGTTCGACGCCGACCTGCTGGATAACACCGCCAACGGCCTCGAGACCTACGCCCGCGTCGGCGAACGCATGGGTCAGGAGCTTGGCCAAGCCTGAAACGGAATGTTCGGAAGACTTCTCATCTTAATCATATTCATCCCGCTGGTGGAGTTGTACCTGCTGCGCGTGGTCAGCAGTCGAGTGGGGTGGCAGTCGACGGTGATGCTTGTGATCCTCACAGGCGCCTGGGGGGCGTATCTGGCCAGGAGCCAGGGCTATTCGATCCTTGCCCGGATCCAGTTGGAACTGGCCGCTGGACGTGTGCCGACGGCCGAGTTGATCGACGGGCTGCTGGTGTTGATCGGCGGCATAGTGCTGCTGACACCCGGGCTGCTGACCGACCTCGCCGGTTTCTGCCTGATGGTGCCGGGCTTTCGCGCGATCATCCGCGAGCGTGTAAAACAGAAATTCGCGGCACAGATCGGCCACTTCCGCCCACCCGGCGGCCCGTCCACCCGGCCGCAATCCCCTCCAAACAACCCCAAGAACGAAGACATAATCGACGTCTAGCGCCGGGTGACTTGGGGTGGGTCCTGTGCGAGGAGGCGCTTGGACTCCTTTAGCAGGAAGTCGACCTCGGTGAACGGCTCGTGGCTGATGTCCTGCCAGCGGACGAGGCCCTGCCGGTCGATGAGAAAGGTGCCGTGCAACGGCTGCTGCTCGAAATCGTCGTAGGCGCGGTATTGGCGGAACACTTTCAGCGACGCGTCTGAAACGAGTGGGAAGGGGAACGGCTCGCCGGTCTTGTTCTGCTGAACGGTCTCGCGCAGCCCGGCGATGTCGTCGGTGCTGATGGCGATGAGGTCGATGCCGGCCTCGCGGAATCGGTCGGTCTCGGGCGCGAAGATGCCGAGTTGCTCGATGCAGTGCGCGCAGCCTTTGCCGAGATAGAAAATAACGATCACCGGCCGGCCGGCGTAGTCGGCCAGGGAGTGTTGTTTGCCCTGGCCATCGGTCAGTTCCCAGCGGGGTGCGGGCGAAGGAGTCCAGCGAAATGGGCCCAGCGTGTCGAGTGAAGGTCGGTCACCGATGTCGTCGGCCGGCTGGAAGGCAACGCGCCAATCGTCCGACAGGCTGAGTTTTTGGGCGATGGGGGCCAGCCGCTGAAAGACAGCGCGCTCGATATCGAGGTGCGCGGAAAGTGTGCGGAGTTTCTTGAATTGCTCGATGGCTTCCTTCTCTTTGCCGTTGCGCCAAAGTATGTCGGCATGGTTGGCCAATGGCTGCACCTGACCCTCGGCTTGGGCGGCGCGAGCGGCGAGTTTTTCGGCCTCCTTTTTGTCGTCGATCCGGAGATGAAGTTGTGACTTGCGCTCGTTTGACAGTTTACCGGCCTTCGCGATCTCCTGCTTGAACGCGTCGGCATTGCCATCCACCACGGCTTGGCAGGCGAGGAGTTCGGCTCGGTATTGGTTCACGATCTTGAGTTGGCTGTCGAACGGTTTCATCGCTTTTTCGCGAGCCTTTTTCGTTTCCTTTTCATTCTTTTTGCCCTCCTTGGTTTCCTTTTCGGCCTTGGCTACAGCGGCGATTTTTCGTTCCTGCACTTGATCCTCGAGGTCGTCGAATCTGTCGAGGATTCCTGCACCTTTCTCCACTTGGCCAAGCGCGTAATGGGCTGCGCCGACGGCGGCCAAGCGCTTAGCCTGTTCCTCCGGGATGGTGGTCGGCTCGAGGTAGACAGTTTGCGAGGCATCGATGATTTCATCCCACATCTCGTAGCGTAGCAGCGTTTCGAGTAGGCGCGTGCGGCCGTAGCGGGCGCTGCCACGTTTGCCATACTCAGTGGGCTCATTCGGCTTGGCCAGCGAGTTGTATTTCGGGTGGCGGGGCAACTCGATCATATTGCGCGCGAGCGCCACGGCATCGCTGGCTCGGCCAAGGTGGTTGAGGTTGCGGATGAGCCATTCGTTGTTGTGGGCGAAGTTGTGGATCTGGTCCGGCATGACGCGGTCGCGCATCATGTGGGCATGATCGACGCGGGCGCTGGCCTCCTGCTGCCAGGCGGAATCGTGGTACCGCTTGAGCTTGGAGTAGATATGGCCGGGCATGTGCCACATGTGGGCGATGCCGGGTGAACCCTGTCCACACCGAGCGGCGGAGGTGAGGGCACGCTCGGCCTTTTCGTTGTCCCAAATATGGATTCGGAAGTGATGGCAGGGGTGCATCGGCTCGATGTCGAGCACGTCCTGAATCAAAGCATCAACGGCGCCGTGGCTGTGGATGGGTAGCCCGTTTCGGCTGCTCTCCCACATCCAGACCGCGAGGAACGCCTTGGCCTCGATGTCGTCCGGGTATTCGTGAATGATCGTCTCGAGGTCGCGGATCATTTTGCGGCGGCGATCCTTCTTTGCTTTCTTGGTGTCAGCCCAGTAGTTGGCTTCGCTGTCGATCCAGAGTTGTTCCCGCTTGGTCGTTGAGGCCCGGCGTTTTTTGGCCTCGGCGATGAAGCCCTGGGCGCGCTTCTCGTTGGCGCGGTTGGCCACGGCCATGCCCCAGTAGGCCATGGCGCAGTTCGGGTCGAGCATTGCCGCCTGCCGGAAACTCCGCTCGGCCTCGAAGTGCCAAAAGCCGTGAAGCTGCGCGACGCCCTGCGTGAAGAATAACTGCGCCTCCTGCACCGGGGTGGTGACCGGGAAGCGCACGCGCCCCATGCCGTTCATGAGATAGGCGCGCGCGCGCGGCCCCTCGTTGAACGCCTCGCCATGGTACGAATGGCCCTCGAGCACCTTCTTTCCGCTGTCGTCCGCCGGCTCCCCGGCGCTGACCGGCTTAGGCAGGTCGACGGTGAAAATGGCTGCAATCGTCCCTAAAACACGAAAACTGAATAGTCTTGATTTCACAAAGGCGGGGAGTTTTTCACCATCTCCTAGCGATGGCAAAGGATTTGTGACGCGGTTTCTTTTCAAAAATTCAATCGCAATTTGGCGTCGTTCGCTTACCGTGCGTCGTCCCGGTTTTCGCCGGTTCCGTGAGGAATGAAAGTAACCTACAACTGGCTCAAGCAGTACGTTGACTTTGACTGGTCGCCCGGCGAACTGGCCGAGCGGCTGACGATGATCGGCCTCGAGGTCGAGGGCGTCGAGAAGGTGTCCGGCGGGTTTGACGGCATCGTGGTTGCCGAGGTGCTGGACAAGGCGCCGCACCCCGATGCCGACCGCCTGTCGCTGTGCAAGGTGAACGACGGCTCGGGCGAGCGGCAGATCGTCTGTGGCGCGACGAATTTCGAGGTTGGCAGCAAGGTTCCGTTGGCGACGCCCGGCTGCGAGATGCCCACCGAGCCGGGCGCGAAACCGTTCAAGATCAAGGTCGGAAAAATCCGTGGCGTCGAGTCGCAAGGCATGATGTGTTCATCGAAGGAACTGGGCCTTGCCGATGACGCGGACGGGTTGATGCTCCTGTCGGGCGACGCACAGGTCGGCCAGCCGTTCGCCGAGCATTTGGGCCGCAGCGGCGACGATGTGGTGTACGACCTGGAGGTGACACCGAACCGGCCGGACTGGAACAGTGTCATCGGTATTGCCCGCGAAATTAGCGCGCTCACCGGCAAGCCGCTACGACTGCCGGAGATTCCCGAACTGCCGACGGGTGATGACGACACCTCGGCATTGGTCGATGTACGGCTCGACAACGCCGCGCATGGCCCACGCTACAACGCGCGCGTCGTTTGCGGCGTGACGGTTGGCCCCAGCCCGGGCTGGCTGTGCGACACACTCGAGCGGGTCGGCATTCGCAGCATCAACAACGTTGTCGACGTCACCAACTACGTGATGCTCGAGACCGGCCAGCCACTGCACGCCTTCGACTACCATCTGCTCGCCAAGGCGGACGGCGCGGCCAACCCGGTTATCGTCGTACGCGACGCCGCTGACGGAGAAAAATTCACCACGCTCGATGAGAAGGAACACGAACTAACCGGCGACGCGCTGCTGATCGCCGACGAGACCAAGGGTATCGCCCTCGCCGGCATCATGGGTGGGCTCAACAGCGAGATTGCCGTCGGCACCGAGGATGTGCTGATCGAGTGCGCCTATTTTAACCCGCAAAACATTCGTGCGACGGCCAAGCGCCTGGGCATCAGCACCGACGCGTCGTACCGGTTCGAGCGCGGCTGCGACCCGGACTGCTGCGACTGGGTCAGCCAACGCGCCGCGCAACTCATCATCGAGACCGCCGGCGGCCGCT
>CAYWMH010000042.1:0-13200 GCA_964459315.1 uncultured Verrucomicrobiota bacterium | reverse complement strand
ATCAGTCGGTAGTTCGGGGAGACCACGATGCAACCCTTGGACATGTAGAGTTTGCCGTCTGGCCCCCAGTTTAACCCGTGCAGTGAGTGCTCAACGTTGCCGAGATCGGTGTAGATGCGGATGTATTCGTCGGCAACATTATCCCCGTCGGTGTCCCGTACGATGGTGAAGTCCGGCGCGTTGGCTACGTACAGGTCGTTGCCCTTCCATGCCAGCCCGTGAATGCTGTTGAAACCGTGGGCGAATGTTTTTGCCTCGTCGGCGATTCCGTCGTCGTCACGATCGATCAGGATTTTGATCGAGTCACCGGGCGTATCCTTTTTTGGCTTTCGGAATTGCGGCCCCTGCGCAACGAAAGCCCGGCCAAGCCGGTCGAACGCAACGCAGGTGGGGTTGCGGACGAGTGGTTCACTGGCGAAGAGACTAATCTCAAACCCCTCCGGCAGGGTGGGGAAACGGGATTTGGCTGTATCGAGGTTGGTCGTGTCTGCGATGACACCCGTAAACAACCCTGCAATGAAAAACAAAAACGGAGCGGAGACTCTCATAAGCAAAAACGCGTCCAACCAAAAAGGGAGGGCGTGATTTTACAAAAACAGACTGTGAAAACAAGCCGGCTAGCTGAGATCAAGCGGTCCACCTTGGCTCAGGGATTTGTTGCCGAAGGAGTCGATGCCATGGCCCACGCCGTGGGCCAGCGCCATGAGGAGTCGGTTGTGAGCGGCACCCTTGAAGTTAAGCGATCGACCCATCTGGAAACCCATGCCGTTGCCGATCATCACAAATGGAATGTTTCTAAGTGTGTGGCTATTGCCTTTGCCGAGTTCGTTGGTCCAGACGATGGTGGTGTTGTCGAGCAGGCTGCCGACGCCGCCCGGCTCGGGTGTCTCGGCCAAGCGCTTGGCCAGGTATGCCAGTTCGCCGGCGAACCATTTGTTGATGCGCGTCAGCTTGTCGACGGCATCATCGTTTTTGTCCGGTTCGTGTGAAAGACCGTGGTGGCCGTCCTTGATGTCGAGCCAGTTCATCCGCGCCTGGCCAACCGACTTGGTGTACTGCAGCGTGCTGACACGGGCGAAGTCGTTCAGGAAGCTGTTCACCATGAGGTCGATCTGCATTCGGCTCAGGCGGGGGACGTTGTCATTTTGGTTGGTGATGCCGGCCTCGAACTTCGGCGGATCGCTCACCAGGGATTTGCCGTCTGCCTGGCCAAACTCCTGTTCCATTTGGCGGACGAACTCGGCGTGTTCCTCAAGCAGTCGCTTGTCCTCGGCGCTGATTGATCGCGAGACGCGCTTCAGATCGTCGCGGACGACGTCCAGCACGCTCAACAGACTATCGCGGTCGCGCAGTTGGCCGTACAGCCGTTGGTACATCTGGTACGGATCATCGGTTGGTGCAACCGGCTGGTTGGGGCCGGCGTACGACATGCGTGTCCAAGGGTCGGCCCGGTCAGAAACTCCAACGCCGAACTCAAGCGAACCAAACCGAGTGCGGGTGGTGTTGCGGCTTTGCAAATAGTTTTTGATTTCCTGATCAATGGAGATGCCCTTGGCCCAGCCGGCCGGAGTATCGGAGCCGCCCTGAATGTTGCCGGGGAACAACTCAATGCCGGTCAGCAGGCAACTCATGCCGCGCATGTGGCTGTCTCCGTCGCCGCGAACCTTGTTGTTCAGGCCGTTGAGCACGAGCATCCGGTCACGAAACGGCGTAAGCGGTTTCATGATTTCCTTAAGTTCAAAATCGCTGCCGTTGGAGTCTGGCCAGAAGTTTTTCGGGATGGTGCCGTTTGGACTGAACATCACCACAAGGCGTTGGCGCCGCGGCGCGGTCTTGGCAAGGCCGAGGCTCGGCAGGCCAACGAGGAATGGGAGTGTTGCGGTGGACACCCCGAGGTTTCGGACGAACTGTCTGCGAGCGATCTGGTTCATGGCTGTTTCTCTCCGGTTGGCCCGGGCCGCTTCACCCCCTGCAAGGCGGCGATGACGACGGTCTCGGCCAGCAAAAACTGTATATTGAAACGGGCCTGTGCGAAGTCATTTCGCAGCCGGTTCAACACCCCGGAACCATAGGCCCGGATTGGTTGCTTGGCAACCTGATTAAAAAGCATTTCGACGAAGCCCTCATGGGCGCTGGGGTTTTGCATTGCGTGGTGGGCGAGGTCGGATGGGCCGCTGATGTGGATCGGGGAACCGTCGGCAGTGAGATAATCAGAGGCTGTCCGGATTGGTTTACCTTTTTCGGTGTCCCGTCGACGACCGATGCTGTCAAACTGCTCCAGCGAGAAGCCCAGCGGGTTAATGATACCGTGGCAAGTCATGCAGGCGTCTGCCTTGGTTAGTTCCGTGACCTTCTCGCGCATTGTCAGGTTGGCTGGAAATTCCTCGTCCTTGAAGACTACCGCATCGGGAGGCGGCTTGAGTGAGCGCCCAAGCAGGTGCCGGGTGACGAACACACCCCGGTGAATCGGTGATGTGCTGTTGTGGTACGAGTAAAGCATAAGCAGGTATGGATGCGTGAGAAGCCCGGCGCGTTTTTGGCCGGTGAACGATGCCGGTGAAAAACCGGGAGGCGTGCCGTGATGTCGTGCCCCATACAGCCTGGCCAGGCGCGTGTTCATCGGGAGATGATTTGCGCTGAACAGGGTGCGAAAATCTGCCCCGGCATTTTGCCAGATCGCTTCGTCTAGGAAGATGTTGAGCGATGTGCGCAGATCGGCTTCGAGCGACTTGTCAAACTCGGGAAAAATCTCCGTGTCCTTTGCAATCTCTTCGGCATGTTCGAGGCCAAGCCAATGGTGCATCACGCTGCGAAGTTTGGCTCGGGTGCGGGGATTACGGATCATTCGCAGCGCCTGCTGGCGTGCCTGGCGTGGTGTGTCCAGCCGGCCGGCTTTGGCGGCTTGGAGCAACTCGTCATCCGGTAGCGAGTCCCACAGGCCAAGCGCAAGCCGGGCGGCGACGGCATGGCCGTCCGCTTGGCCAAGGTCAGGGTAGAGGAAGCGCGGCGACTTGAGCGCGAGCAGGACGACCTCCTTGATGGAGTCGGTCGCCGGTTTGTCGACTGTAAAGCGTGAACGAACAAAAAGCTGTTCCTCCTCCACCGTGAGCGGACGGCGGAACGCCCGCTCGGCAAAGTGCTTGCCGAATTGTTGCGCCTTGGCCAAGCGATCCGGTGCGTTGGTCAAGGTTCCGGCCAGTTCGTCGAGATGATCTGCCACCCAGTTGGCTGTCTCGATCGCGGCGTGGGTCGCGGCCTCGTCCCATTTCTTGGAGACGGCGCTGCCTCGTTCGTAGCCGATGCTGGCGTCGTCCGGCGGGAACGGCTGGCGTAGGACGAATGTGCTCCGAGTGCTGGCGGGGGAGAGGTTGCGCGCTGGGATGACCTGTTGCGCACCGTGCGGCGGGTGCCACTCCAGTTTCACCGAGGCGCCTTTGCTCTTGAACTTGAAGTAATCGAGTCGCAGCGGATAGGCCCGTCCGCCAATGAGGCGCACCGAGCCGGTGAGTTCGCGGCGCTCGCCGCTGGACGTCCAGCCCTCGATCAGTTTCAGGGTCATGTCATTGACCCAAAGCCGGATGCCGTTCTCGCTCGTGACAATGAACTGGTGATCGCCCGTTTCCTCGGCAATTACCGAGCCGGTCCAGCGCATCGAGAATTCCTCCGGCTTGTATTCCTTGTTGTCCGGGGCCGGCGTGCTGGTGCCGAACTGGAAATCAACGTTAGCATCCGTGCGCTCGAACGTGTGCTTGTTCCGGCTGTGGTTGCGGCTGTTGTGGTAGCTGGCCTTGAGACCCCCCGTCTGCCCGATCTCCGGCCGGCCGGTGAAACTGCCGATCAGGTCGGCGACGGAGTGGAGGAACTGCCGGTTGGTGAGGCGGGCCAACTCGATGCGCGGCGGGTTGTTCCGGGCCTGGGCAGCGGGCGAATAAAAGGCATCGAAGATGTACCGCGCCACGAGTTGCGCCTCGTCGCCGACGCATTTTTTTGGCTCGTCCTCCGGCATGGTGCGTGTGATGACGCGAACCAGTTTCTCGATTGGCCAATCGCCGGTGAGCGGCTCGTCGTATTCATCTGCCACGCCCTGGCCACGATCCCCGTGGCACTTCGCGCATTGGTTCGTGTAAATCAACTCGCCCGACAAAGCCGGCTTGGCCAAGGCGGTCGCCTGCGAGAGCAGCACCGTGACCAACAAGCCAAGCGCTTGGCCAACGATTCGTGCCACGGTTCGCATCCCAAGTTTTACGCTGAAAATCAAAGCCTCATTCAATCTGCCTGCCACCGGCATCGCAAGTTAGTCGGCTTTTAAATGCCGGTTGGCGAACTGGATAAACTGCTCCCAGTCGTACGGATCGACCGAGTGCCCTCCGGTGCGGATGTGGTAGCCGATGTCGCCGTCGAGCAGCGGCTGGCTGGCGGTTGGTAGCTTGCTGGTCGGCAGCGGTTTTTTCCCGAGAAGCCGATACACCGGGGCGGCGTGGTTCGCGGACTGAAATTCACCGTGGGGATCGGCCCACGTGTCGGCCGTGGCACTAGCGACGTAGACCGGGCGCGGGGCGATCAGCGAGAGCAGCATGTGCTGATCCACCGGCAGGTCGTCCTCTCGGTCGTTGAATTTACGGGCGTTGATGCTGAGCCAGTGGGGGAAGCGGTTTAGCTTGGCCATCGTCTCGCCGTACTTGCGCCGCCACAACGCCGCGCCGCCGCAGCCGGACTGGGCCGAGATGGCCAGTGCGAAGCGCTCGTCCTGCGCAGCCGCCCAGAGCGTGGCCTTGCCCATTTTTGAATGGCCCATGACCGCCACCCGCTTGGCATCGATACGGTCGTTTGTCTCGAGGTAATCCAGCGCTCGCATGCCGGTCCAGGCGTTTGCCCCGAGTACGCCCCACTCGTGGGCCTTGGGAAAGCTTTGTCCGTCGCGGAAAAACAGCTTGTGGATGCCGCGCCCGAACGACACCTCGTTGTGCCCGATGAGATCACCGTGATACACCGACACGTAGCCGTAGCCGTTCGCGATCAGATCGGCCAGCGGCACGCCGTTGCGGAGACGACCCTTTCGGCTGCTGCTCAACTGCAGACTCGACCCCCGTGGGCTGTCGAAGCTCAGCATCATGAACGCCGGTGCCGGTTCCTTCGCGTCGTTGGGGATGAACACGACCACCTGGGTCTGTACTGCGCCCTTGCGATTCTTGAATCGAATGGAGACATCGAGCTTGGTCGCCTTACCGTCCATGAACGCCTTGTCCTCCTTGACGACCTTATATGTTTGCTCGATGGGATCGGGCGGCACCGGCACGGCACCGTAGATGAAATTGGCGAACAGCGACAAAATCTGCGGCCGACGGACGTTGCGCCATCGCTCGGCGGTGGTAACCGGTTTGCCCTCGGCGGTGATCAGCGGGTCGGGCAGGTCGTAGTGAGGCACGCGTGACTCGTCATAGTTGACGTCGCTGTCGAATTCCTTGAGTTCGCGGGCAGTGGCACAGCAACAGGCCAAGCCAAGGGCGGCCAAGGTCGGGATGGTTTTTTGCAGCATGAGTTGAACGAATTGAACCGGGAGCGAACCTAACCGTGAGGACTGCGCTTGGCCAAGCGCGGAATCGTTCCGGTCGGTCGATTGGGACAATGGTTGCGGCTTGGCCGAGATCTGGTAAATTGCCGCCCGGTGGATCGATTTCGGGACAGTTTGCTTGCAGTGATGCTTGCGTTGCTCGCTGGTTGCGGGGTGGAGCAGCCGATGGCACCCGCTGCGCCGCCGGTAAAAGAGCCGGTCGCAGCAGCACCGGAGCCGGTTGTGGCGAGCGATCCACTTTCGCTCGATGCCGCGCCGGTGCTCAGGGGTGAGGCCGGGGAGGAATCGGTCGACGACATTCTCGCGGAGTTGAACGCAATCCAACTGGACGGCGAGGAGGGCAATCCGCTGGGCGATCCCGACAAGGTGGTCGCGCTGTTGCACGAGGGCAACACCCTGATCAGCGCCGGCCAACCGGATGCCGCCCTGGCCAAGTACGACGAGGCAATGAAGTTCGCCGAGAAGGAGGGCGACCCGGATCTGTTTTTCAACAAGGGCATCGCCTACAAGGCCAAGGGCGAAACCGACAAGGCCATCGCCGAGTACCGGCGCGCGCTCGAGTTGGCGCCGGACTATGCCGAGGCGCACAACAACCTCGGCAACCTGTTGAAGGATTTGAAACGGCACGACGAGGCGATACAGCATTTCGAGGCGTCGATCCGGGTTTTCCCCGACAACCCGAGCACGCACAACAACCTCGGGACGGTTCACGCGATGAAGGGCGACGTGAACAAGGCGGCGGTTTGTTTCGCCAAGGCGGTGCGCCTCGAGCCGACTTATGTGGACGCCCGGCAAAACCTCGGCGTGGCCTACATGCATCAGGGCCGGCTCGCCGCCGCCGAGAAGGAACTTGCCAAGGCGGTGAAAATGGCGCAGGGCGGCATGGTGTATGAGCAGCAGCGGCTCGCTGCGGCAAAGGCATCGTTGGCCAGGGCGAATAGTCCGGAGGAACAAAACGCCGTCCGCAAGGAGATCAGCGTGGCACAACAGGCCGGCAATGCGGCAACTGGAAAATATCGTCGAGGGATGGAGTTTCTCCGATCCGTCCAAGCCAGGCGCGGCGAGACGCCCGCGCCGTGATCAGCCCAGCGTTTTTTTTGTCTCGGCCTGGATTGCGTCAATCTCCGGCTTGAGCTGTGCCTTGACGATCGCGTCCATCCGGTCGATGAACAGGATGCCGTGCAGGTGATCCCACTCATGCTGGATCGCACGGGCGAGCAGGCCACCGCAGCGGAACGCCACTGACTCGCCGTTTTCGTCCGTCGCCGTTACGTCGATCTCCTCCGGCCGGTTGATCTCGCCGTACACCTCGGGAAAGCTCAGGCAGCCTTCGCCCCCGTCCTCCTTGGCGTCGCCGACCGCCGTCCACTCCGGGTTGAGCAGGATCAGCGGCATGTAATCCTCCGGGTTGACCGGCTTGCCGTCGAGGCTCATGCGCGACGGCCGATCCTCCACGCCAGTCACGTCGACGAGGGCCAACTGCAACGGCCGGCCGACCTGCTGCGCGGCCAGTCCGATTCCGTGCGCTTCGCGCACCGTCTCGAGCATGTTGTCGATCAACTGTCGAATCTCGGGCGTGACTTCCTCCACCCGCTCGCCCTTTTGCCGAAGCACGGGATCACCGTATTTGACGATGTCCAAAAGCATTCTATTGAGTTTTCAGTTTCAAGTTTGAAGTTTCAAGACCGATGTCAAGCGCGGTCGAACGGGTTCCCTTCAAACTTGAAAATCCCATGATCAGTCGGCCTGGATGCCGAGTGCCTCAAGGATGCGCTGCAGATCCTCGTCGTTGAAAAACTTGATGTCGACCGAACCTTTGCCCTTCCGGTAACGCAGCGCCACCTTGGTGCCGAGACGGTCCCGCAGCTTGGCCTCAAGGTCGAGGATGTGGGCGTTGGCTCCGCCCTTGGCGGACGGGCCGCGCTTGGTCTTCCCCGGGGCCGCTTGGCCAAGCGCGGCAACCCAGTCCTCAGTCTGTCGCACGCTCAACTCCTTTTTGAGCGCTCGCTTGGCCGCGGCGACCTGGTCCTTCGCGTTCTTCAGGCCAAGGATCGCCTTGGCGTGGCCACTCGACAGTCGGCCATCGCGGACGTGCGCCTGCACCTCCGCCGGCAGCTTGATGAGCCGCAGCGCGTTGGCCACCGTGGCCCGGTTTTTGCCAACCTTGGCCGCGACCTCCTCCTGCGTGAGATCGAACTGGTCCATCAACTGAGCGTAGCCCCTGGCCTCCTCGATCGGATCGAGATTTTCGCGCTGCAGATTCTCGACAAGCGCCAGCTCGAGTGCCGTCCGGTCGTCCACGTCGCGGATGACGATCGGCACCTTGGCCAGGCCGGCCATCTGTGCGGCGCGCCACCGGCGTTCCCCGGCGATCAACTCGTAGCCGCCCTCGCGCGGTCGCACGACCAGCGGCTGCATGATGCCGTTCTCGCGGATCGACTCGGCCAACTCGCCTAGAGAGTCGTCATCCATCCCGTTGCGCGGCTGCATCGCGCCGGGGAGAATCTCGCCGACCGGCACCTCGTTGGTTGTCTCGGCGGCTGCAGAGGATGGCATGCTCGCCGGTTTTTTTCCGGATTGAGTTTTCTTGTTAGCCGCCGGGCGGGCACCCAGAAGGGAACTCAAGCCCCGGCCTAAACCGGTTTTTGCCATGTGCGGAGAGTGGGGGAGGCTGGGGCGGTTGTCAATCGACGGTCGGTTCCTTTGCGGCGGCTGCCGGCTTGCGCTTCGTCCACAAAAACGAGCGCTGCTCCGCCAGCACGGCATCGCCGTCGAGCAGGCGCACGCGCCAGGCGATGAGTTTGCCGATGCCCTTGAAGGCGTCGCCGTCCAGTGTGACCGAGTCCCAACCGCCGCGTCGGCTTGGCTTCATGGCCTGTTCAACCACGATCGGCTTGGTGTCGCCGGTCACGCGCAGCTCAAGCTGCAGCTTGACGTCGCCGCCCATGTTTCGGCTCCATTTTACGTCGAACCGGATGCCGGAGCAGAGGCCGCGGTCGGCGCGGAGCTTGGACTGATAGGCATCGCGCTCGAGCAGGCTGGGGGAGAGCGTGTGGCGGCCCCGCAGGTCGAGCCAATGCGGCAGTACCTTGCTGATTTTACCGGGTTGCGCGGCGTCAACGCTCGGCATCACTCCGAGCAGCAAGCCGATTGCGAGCAACAAAAATCGTTTCACGAAGCGGAGGCTATTTTGAAAATCGGGCATTGGCAATCGTCTGCGTCACAAACCGGTTGGGTGATCGATGAACGTCCATGGCAGCTTGAATTTTTTCGATAAATGCTCGCTGAGCGCCTTCACGCCGAAAGTCTCGGTCGCGTAATGGCCGCCGTAAAACACGTTGAGGCCAAGGTCCTCGGCGTGCGCGAACGTCCAGTGCGGCCCTTCGCCGGTGATGAAGGTGTCGACCCCCTCGTCGGCCGCAGTCTTCATCTCCGCGCCGGCGCCGCCGGTGACCACGCCGATCTTTCGGCATCGTGCCGCGCCGCCTCGCAACACCGTCGGCTCGGTGCCGGTGGCTTTGGCCAAGCGCTTCGCCAACTGCGAGCGCGTCAAGTCAAGCACACCGCGCAGGCCGATTGTTTGGCCGCGCTCGGTGAAAAAAGGCTTGGGCGACTTGATGCCAAGCGCGCGACAAAGCCGCGCATTGTTCCCGAGCCGCGGATGCGCGTCTAGCGGCAGGTGCGAACTGTACACGGCAACGTTGTTGTCAAGCAGTAGGCGCAACAACCGATACCGGTTGCCGGTCCACGGGTGGTTGGTTCCCCAAAAAAGCCCGTGGTGGACAATCAACAAATCCACCCCGGCGTTGATCGCCTTCTTGACCGTGGCCGGCGTGGCGTCGACCGCGGCGGCGATGCGCGACACGCTCCCGCGATTCTCCACCTGCAACCCGTTAACCGCGCCCGGCCAATCCTCGAACGACTCCGGCTTGAGGGTGCGGTTGCAGTGCGCGACAATATTGGCAAGCTTGGCCCTGGCCATGCACGGGAGGGAACCAACCCGGCCGCCTCAAGCCAAGCGGAAATGACTCTGGCTGCCCCGGTCTTGACTTTCGGCGGGGGCGAGCGGTTACTCGCTGCGGTTTTTTGGAATCGATTATCTATGCCGACCTACGAGTACGTTTGCGAAAAGTGCGACCACGAGTTTGAGTTGTTTCAATCCATCACAGCCGACGCGCTGGAGACCTGTCCGAAGGAGGCCTGCCCCAAAAAACGGTGGGCCAAGGGCAAGGTGCGCCGCGCCATTGGCACCGGTGCCGGAATCATCTTCAAGGGCAGCGGCTTCTACGAGACCGACTACCGAAGCGAAAGCTACAAAGCCGGCGCCAAGAAGGAGTCGGAGTCCAAGAAAAAGTCGGATTCATCCTCCAAGGGCGATTCAAAAAAGAAATCCGACAGCAAATCCAAGACAGCCAAGAGCAGCGGCAAGTCATCCAAAAAATAATCGCGCTTGGATAATGGCCTGCCTGCTTGCCATCGGCTTGGCCTTTGTTCCGCAGGCGCTTGGCCAAGTGGAGCCGATTACGTCAGCACCAAAGCCCAGCGCGGAGCCGGTTCAACCCAAACCGCCAGAGCCGGTGCTGCCGCCGCGCACGGTGCGGCCCAAGCCATCTGGCCAAGGGGTGGGTGAACCGAAGCGGTTGCCGCCGGACATTAACCGTTTGTTGCAGCCGCGCGCCGGTTACAAGACTGCCAACAGCCGGTCGGGGCAGTTCGTGGCGTACGGGCCGATGTCCCCGAAACGCCGCGGCGGCATTCTCGACGCGAACGCCAACACCATCCTGATCGGCCCGGATCATGTGGTTGTTGCTGCCGAGCGGGTGCGCCGTGCGATGCTCAGCCGACTGGGGTTGCCGTCCCTGCCGGGCAGCCGGGTGAAGTTGCGGCTCGAGCCGGTGATGTCGTTCGATGCCGCTGTGCGGGTGGTGACCGGGCGGCATCGCAACGGTTTCACTTACGCGCTGACGTTGCCGAGTGAGATTCAGCCGGACAAGTTCATCCGTGCGTTGGTGCAGGTGACGCTGCTTGACCTGGCCAACCAAAAGCCGCAGTTGCGCGACACGGAAATTCCGCTGTGGCTGACGGTCGGCTTTACGCAGGTGCTGATGGCGCAGCCGGATCTGGTGCTGGTTCTAGGCCAGCCAGAACAGGGCGGGCAGGAGATGTCCACGGAGGAGGTTGTTAAAAATGTGCGCCGCCACGACACGCTGGCCGGGGTGCGGGCGCGATTGCGTGGGCGTCGTGCGTTCGACTTCAGCGAGATCGCGATGCCGGCACCGGCGCATTTGCGCGGTGAGAACTGGCGGGATTTTCAGGCCTGCTCGCACCTGCTGGTGGATCGGTTGCTCGCGATCCCGGCCGGGGGTGTGCGTCTGCGAAATATGATTGCCCAATTGCCGAACAACCTGAACTGGCAGACCGGTTTCCAGAAGGTTTACGGCGACCTATTCGCCGACATGCTGGTGGTGGAGAAATGGTGGGCGGTGACTATCGTGCAGTTGACCGGCCAGAACCAGTACCAAAACTGGACGCTGCGCGAGGCGGTGGAGAAGTTGGAAAACCTGCTCAAGCTGCCGGCTGAGGTGCGCCTGAATGCCGCCGACTCGCCGCTCGAGGCGGAGATCACGTTGCAGCACGCGATCCGTGGCTGGGATTTCGCCGTGCAGAAACAGACGCTCGGGCAGAAGTTCAACCAACTGCTGATCGCCCGGGTGAAGATGCCGCGTGAACTACTGCCGTTCGTCAACGAGTACGGGCGCATCCTGCAGAGTTACATCGCTACGCGGCAGCAGGTCGAGTCGTTCCGGCCGCGCCGCGGCCAGATGCGGCCCAAGGTGGCGCCGGTGATCGACGAGGCCGTGCGGCAGCTCGACTCGGTGGATAGGCGCTTGGCCCTGTTCAAGCCGGAGTCGGCAACGCCCGCGCCAACGGTGCCTCCGCGAAACTAATGATCCCGCGATCGAACAATGGCGCGTTAAAAAGAACAGCCGGGAGGTTTCACCTTCATCCGGCCTACGGCCACCTTCTCCCTGAGGGAGAAGGAATCAAACTGCACGCGCTTGGCCAAGCTAACCCTCTTCCAGCGGGAGAGGGTTGGGGAGAGGGAGAACGCGAACAACAAAGATGAACTGTTTTTTTGATTAAACTAATCTTATGCCGCGTGAATCGAACAAGGCGAAGGTCGAGCGAACCTCGAAAATCATCGACGGGTTGCGCGCGACGTATCCCGACGCGCATTGTGAACTCAATCATCGGAACCCGCTTGAGTTGCTGATCGCGACGATCCTCTCCGCGCAATGCACCGACAAGCAGGTCAACATCGTCACCGCCGATCTGTTCAAGAAATACCGGAGCGCGGCCGACTACACCGCCGTGTCGCTGGAAGCGTTGCAGGAGGACATCAAGCGGATCGGCCTGTTTCGCAACAAGGCCAAGAGCATCCAGAACTGCTGTCGCGCCTTGGTCGAGTTGCACGCTGGCGAGGTGCCGGCGACGATGGAGGATCTCGTCGCACTCGCCGGGGTGGGGCGCAAGACGGCCAACGTGGTGCTGGGCAACGCGTTCGACGTCAACGAGGGTATCGTCGTCGACACGCATGTCGGGCGACTGTCCCGTCGGCTCGGGTTGACGGCCCAAAAGACGGCGGAAAAAGTTGAGGTCGCGTTGCAAAAACTGGTCCCGCGCGTCGACTGGACGATGCTGAGCCATTGGCTGATTTTTCACGGTCGCCGCCGCTGCTCTGCGCGAAAGCCGGAGTGTGCCGAATGCGAGATCGCCCCGCTTTGCCCGTCGGAGAAGGACGGGGAGTACCGCGAATGACTGCGCTTGGCCAAGCGCTTCGGGTCTGGCGCGCCGGCGTCGGGGCACCGGCCTGGAACATGGCTGCGGACGAGTTGCTGCTGAAGCAGGCCGCCGCGCTTGGCCAACCGCTACTGCGGTTTTACGCTTGGAGCCGGGCGGCGGCCACCTTCGGTTACTTTCAGCGCCACGCCGAGGTGTCGGGGATGACCTCGCTGCGACCACTCGTCCGCCGCCCCACCGCCGGGGGATTGGTTTGCCACGATGAAAACGAGTGGACGTACAGTTTGGTTTTTCCGCCGTCGCATCCGTGGTGGCGACTCAAGGCTGGGGAGAGTTATCGCTGCGTCCACGATTGGTTGCGGCGGGCGTTCGATGTATGCGGTGTGGCGACGGAGCTTTGCCCGGAAGCTCGACTGGTTGGGGAGGGGCAATGCTTCGTCGGGGCGGAAAAGTGCGACCTGCTTTTCAACGGACAGAAAATCGCAGGGGCGGCCCAGCGCAGAAACCGATCCGG
Source organism: uncultured Verrucomicrobiota bacterium (assembly GCA_964459315.1). GTDB lineage: Bacteria > Verrucomicrobiota > Verrucomicrobiia > Limisphaerales > UBA1096 > UBA1096. The sequence continues at coordinate 313 of CAYWMH010000042.1, read as the reverse complement.
CCTGCTGATTCAAGGCTCCGTGCAAGCCAAAGCCACGGGCGTGGAGCGTCGCGCATGGGAGGTCGCGATGTTGGCGGGGTACGACTGTAGCGAGTGGCCGCTGACAGAGTCGTTCATCGCCGAGGCGGACGACTTGGCCAAGCGCAAGTACGAAATCGACTCACACAACCAAAAGCGGTGACCCCCTTTTGGAGTGCGCTTGGCTAAACTCGCTTGACCCTTGGCCCCTTGGGGGTGTCTTCGATGACCCAACCTTGGGCGGCGAGTTCGTCGCGGATCTGGTCCGACCGCGCGAAGTCTTTCGCCTTGCGGG
>CAYWMH010000041.1:9121-13457 GCA_964459315.1 uncultured Verrucomicrobiota bacterium | reverse complement strand
CGGATCGCCTCGGCTAACTTTTCCGCCTCGGATTTTTCCTCCTTCTTTTTGCTGCTGCCGCCAACGGTCGGCTTGGCGTTGGCCGCCTTGGCCGGAGGGACGCGCATGGAGAGTGGGAAGCCGCCCGGCTTTTTGCCCGGGCCAAGCAGGTTGCTGTTGCCCTGCCCATAGGAGATGTTGCCGATCAGTAGATCACCTGCCGCCGCCTCGCTGGGCAGCGATCCAGGGCGCTCGATGTAAATCCTCGTCTGGTCGCCCTTGGTCAGGGTGCGAGACCGAAAGCCGCCACCGCCGGTCAGGACGTTGTCCGGGTCTGTGTGGAATTTGAGCGATACTGGTTTGGATAGCTTGAGATCGAGGTTGACCGGCATCTCCTTGAGTTTTTTGAGATCCTTCAAAACATGGTTGCGTACGTGAAATTTCAGTGTGTAATCGCCCTTGGCCAGGTTGGTGGTGCCGCGGTCGCCGCTTGATCCGGAGGCAACGAAGCGCTTGGATTTGTCGTATAACATCCAGATCAGCGACTCCCACGATTCGTGGAACTGATCCTCCAGCGCGAGCGCCGGCTGCGGGGTTACGGAGGTTTTTTTGCTGAGGCTGAACGAGTAGGTGAGTTCAGCCTCGTAGATGGTGCGGTTGCCCGGGAGGGAGTCGCGCGCATCGCTGAGCGGGCGCGTTTTGAAATCCTTGGGCCAGATGGCCTTGCGGACGATGGTGAAACTGCCGCTTGGGGAGACGGACTCGTTGCCGAGCGGCGCGTTGACATCCACCTGTGTGACGAGCCGTGATGCGTCAAGGTGTAGGCTTCGGCTGTCTGGGTTGATGCCGTGAAAGGTGATGTCGACCTGCACCTCGGTTTGGCCGAGGCTCGACCAGTACTGGGCAATCGCTAGTTCAATCGTACGGCCGCCGGTTACGGAGAAACTCTGCACCTGTGTTCCTTGGCCGTGGACGGTGATGTACTGCCGGGTGCCGCTCTCGCTGAAAGATTGCCCCGGCACCTCCTGCACGGTGTGCATTACAATCCGGCGGGTGCCGTCCATCTCGCCGGTTCGAAACACCACGTCAGCCCACGTTGCGCCGTGCGGCACCTCAAGGAAATTGCGGTCGATATGGCCGGGAGTCAGTCTGAGTTTCTCGGACCAATGAACCGGCTGGTTGATGTCCACTGCCTCGCCTTTTAGAACAGTAACTGGGACTCGGAAGACGGGGCCTCGCTCGGGGTGATCGGCATCGTACCCGACCACTTCAGTGTAGTGCATACCTGAGGTAAGCGATTGCGGATGGGTCTCGACGCTGAAGTTGCGGCCGCCATGCATGAGCACAATGTGCTTCGGGTGATCGACCCAAGAATCGCCGCATTCGAGGTTAACGCGCATCTCGAATGCGACCTTTTCGGTATTGTCGGCCTCCTCGTGAAACGTTGGCGTAATGACAATCGTTGAGGCCACAGCACGGTCGGTATTGTATGTCTCGCGGAGGTAAATGCCGCGTCCGCCCTGACTGCGGTTGCTTACTACGAAGCGTAGGTCGTGATCCTTTGCGCTTTTGTTAGCTCCGAGGTATTCAAAAGCCTTGTCGACCTGCAGTACACCCCGGCCTTGTGCGAACCGCTCGACGTTGGGGATCTGCTTGGCGGTGTTCACGATCGCTCGCCGGATGCGGTGTGGCGTCCATTTTTCTTTTTGCTGCTTGAGCCCGGACAGCAACAGGGCAATGCCGCCGCAAGCGCTGGGGGATGACATCGAGGTGCCGTTCATCATCATGTTGCCTTGCAGCGTCCAATTGGACACGGGGGCGATTGCACCGCCGGGCGCGCTGAAATCGACCCCCAGGTTGCCGTCAAAGGTTGGGCCACGTGAAGACCATGTGTACTGGATGGCCGGCATGGTTTCGCGCAGTGAATACTGGGCTTCCATCATTGTCGGTGAGACGTACGCGCCGATACCAAAAATGGCGGAGGTGGTGCCGCCCGGTGAGCCGACAGTCGAGAGTGCCGGGCCGCTGTTGCCGGCGCTGGCGACAAAGATCACGCCGTGCTTGTTGACGATCTCTGAGTAGAGGCCGGCAAGCCGGCCGTCGTTGGGATCCTGCGTCGGGCCGCCGTAGCTCATGTTGATTAATTGGCATTTGTTCTCCAGCACAGCGATCAAGCCGCGTACCTCGCCGGTGCCCATCGACGAGCTGCCCATGCGTCGGTCGCCGATTTTTACTGATACGATCTGCGCCCCGGGCGCAAGGCCGTTGAGCTCCGGCTTGTTCGGGTAATTGGCCGCGACGATTCCGGCCACGTGAGTGCCGTGCGCGCCGACATCGGTTACGATCGAGAGCGTATCACCGTCGTCATAAATGTTGAGTGCAAAGTTCATCATCGCCTGCTTGCCGAAGGTCGACCACTGCCGCTCGGCCCGGAAATTGGTCATCAGTTTTTCATCGCTGAAATCAGCGTCCTCGTCGGTGTCCACTGCGGCACGCCACGCTTTGCCGTCGTTGAAGACGATGCAGTCATAAATTGGGCCGGGATCGTCATAGCTGCTGTTGAGAGAGGCCAGCAAGTCTATCTGCGCCTGCAACTCGGCGCGTTGCTTTTTCGCGTCGCCTTTGGGAGAGGGATGTTTTTCGTCGAACTCTGCGAGCTTAGCGTGCAGGTTTGCTGCGCGTTCACGCTGTTGTTTCTCCCACTCTTTTTTACGTTCTGTTTTCAGCCGGGAAACTAGGCTGGCAGGAAACAACTCGTAGGCGGCTTTGATGCCGAGCCGCCATTTGCCGCTGGGGTTTTTCCAGTCGCTCCCAGGCTTCAGCGTTCGCCCCGTGAGCCCGGTCAGCGTGCCTTCCTTGGCCTCGTGAACGGCCGAGGTATCCACGTCTCCGCTGCCGGAGCCATCCACCACATCGACGACCTTTGGCCGCCCGTCGCTCGTCACCTGCAGCCCCGGTGCGCCAGGGTCCACTCCGGTGTCGAAGATGGCCACGGTGATCCCGCGACCATCATAGTTTGGGTGTTGCTCAAGAAAACGCACGGCCCCGGTTTCTGCCTTGGGTAAAATGCCCTGCAATGGAAACGGCCTGGCAGAGGCGACAGCTGCATCGGTCTGCGCTTGGCCAAACGTAACAATGGTCAGGATAGCCAACGTGGATGGATACGGTTTCATCACAAAAAGGGCGCGCAGCTTGGCCAAGCGCCCTGCGGACGCCAAGGTCAAATGTGCTGCAGTCCGCGGGCCAGTGCAGATTCCGTTTGTCGCTGGGGCGCTGGGGCGACAGAATGGCGGTGCTGATGGAAAATCCGGAGATCATCGTTTACCTGCTCGTTGGCGTGGCACTGGGTGGGGTGATCGGCTGGCTGGTCGGGACGCGCAAGGGTGCCCGGGCCGAGGCCGAAAGCCAAGGGGCGGAAAAGCGGCTCGAGGAGTTGCGGGCGCAGTCCGCCGAGCAACTGGCCGCGCTGAAAGAGTCGTTCAAGGCGCTCAGCGCCGACGCGCTCAAGGAGGCGCAGCCGGAGTTGGTGCGCTTGGCCAATGAGACGCTGGGCAAGTTTCACGAGACGGCCAAGGGCGATCTGAACACCAGCAAGGAGGCGGTCGCCAAGCTGGTCGCGCCGCTCAAGCAGCACCTCGAGACCTACCAGCAGCGGTTGAGCGAGAGCGAAAAGAGCCGAAACACCCAGCTCGGCGCACTGCGCGAACAGCTCGACGCCCTAAGCGAAAACAGCCGAACGCTCTCGAGCGAGACGGAGCAGTTGCGGATGATCCTCAACTCCAGCCAGGCGCGCGGCCGGTGGGGCGAGGAGACGCTCCGCCGGGTGGTCGAGGCGGCCGGGCTGAGCAGCCATTGTGATTTCAGCGAGCAGACCGGCGCCGCCGAGGGCCGGCCGGACATGATCGTGCACCTGCCGGAGGGCCGCCACATCGTCGTCGATGCCAAGTCGCCGGATTTGTCATTCCTCAATGACCTTGAGTCAGGCGACGCCGCGCAGCGCAAGAGTGCCATCGAGCAGCACGGAAAAAAAATGCGCGAGACCATCAAGGCGCTGGCCGACCGCAATTACCCGGAGCATATCGATGGCGCGCTCGACTGCGTCGTGATGTTCGTCCCGGCCGAGTCGCTGTTCAGCGCCGCGCTCGAGGGCGACCCGGATCTGATCGTCTGGGCGGCCGAGCGGCGCATCACGATGGCCACGCCGGCGTCGCTGATCGCGCTGCTGCGCTCGGTGAGTGTGAGTTGGCAATTCCACTCCCAGTCAGACAATGCCCGGGCCATCGCCGGCGCGGCGCAGGAGTTGTACAACCGGCTTGGCACCTTTCTCGGGCATCTTGACAAAATTCGCAAGGGCCTT